>DVLU01000072.1 GCA_018715365.1 Candidatus Ornithomonoglobus intestinigallinarum
GTTTGTCATATCAACGGGACCGACGGTAAGCGACGGGTTTATTACCTTATAGCGGTAAATTGCCGGGCCTGTCGGGAGCATGGCGAATGCCATCTCCGTGAACACTGAGTTTCTGCCCATACCGTCAAGAACATAGTTTCCATTGTTTCCCATGCCTATCTGATCTTCTATCGCAAACTGCAGACAGTCGCCCGCCCACATGGTGTCTATCGGTTCGTTGTTGCAGAACACGTTATCCTCAAGGGCAACAGCCATATAGAGGTTTTCCTCGTCCCACATGGTGTTAAACTCAAACGAAACATCCTGCGGGCCGCCCCACGTTGTTCCCGCCACGAGCGAATATGCGTTCTCGGGCTGATCTGCCGTAACCCACACGCCCGTCCATTCGTTGCGGTCTATTACGCCGTCGATGTTCGGCTTATTATACGCATAGCCCGCGGACTGGAAGTTTGTTCTGCTTCCGACGAAATAATCCGTGCCGTTTATTGTAATCTTATACTGTACCTCCGTGTTTCGCTTTTTAATCTGCGGCGGAAGGTTCATATAAATTGTCTGTTCCTCGCCGGGGTCAAGATCAAAGAATTTTACGGCGTTTACTCCGCTTGCGGGGTCTGCGCCCTCAACGGGCTCGCACACGCCGTCGAAGGTGTTGCTGCGCGTAATATTTCTGATTTTTATAATTGCCCGCCAGCAGGAATCGTCTATTGTGCTTGTCTGCTCGAAATCGACAATTTCAAGCTCTACGGGCTGACCTACCGTAAACTGCGAAAGCTGCATTCCGACTGCCGTATCGCCCTCATAGAACGTATATTTGATGTTGAAATCGCCGTCAACGCCCGTTGATTTCAGCGTTACGGCGCCGCTGCCGTTTGTGATACCGTTGTTTTCAACAAGCTCAAAGCCGCCCTCGGAAAGGTCAACGTCAACAGTAAGGTCTCTGCCGAGAGTGTCGTTTACAGGAACCGTTATTTCCTGGCCCGACATAACAACGCCCGACAGGTATTCAACAGTAACCGCATTATTATCAGCCTTTTCAAACGATCTCAAATCGCCCTTTATGTATATCGGTTCTTCGGCAAGCGTGAACGAGAATACGCCGTCGTTTCCGTGGAGCGTTTCAACGTAATTGCCGTAGAGGTCGTATATATCAACCGTGTCGCAGCCGAGGTTAAAGCTTACGTTTTTCGGCTCGCTGCCGCACCATGCCGTTGCGACGTCTTTATTGTCGCGCGTTTTGAAGCGGTATGCGCGAAGCTCGGGGTCATCGTCGTAGAGGATGCTTCCGTTGGGCTCTGCGCCTGTCAGCTCACAGTTCATATTTGTCATTACCGCATACGCCGGAGTTGCCGCATACTTTGTTTCGCCCGCCACTGCCGACTGCGCTTTTACAAGACCGAAGTTCGATTCCTGGTCGGTTGTGTTTGCCGAGTCCTTTATAAGGTCGTACCACCACCATTTGTCGGCAAGCTCTTCGCCTACCATAAGCGAATACGCCTGAATGATCATCGAGGCTTTTTCCATTGTCGGAACGCCCGTATCGGCTTTTGTACCGTCGTTTATACCGAGCTCCGTCAGATATATAAGCTTATTGCCGCCGTATTCGTCTATCGCATCTTTGAATTGGTTCATACCTGCCACAAACGTTTCATTTCTGAAATCGCCGCTCCAGTCGTAGGGATGGCATGAGAAGCCGTCAACGTAATCGTATATTCCGAGCTCAAGCAAGCTCCTGAGATACTCAACGGCCGTTCCGGCAAAGCCGCCGCCGAGTATTTTCGCGTTGGGTATCTGCGCTTTAACGGCTCTGGCTGCTCTCTTTGTCATTTCAACGTAGTTTTCGGCGCTTGCGTCGTTGTTGTTAAATGCGTTTATGTTATATTCGTTCCAGACCTCAAATTCCTTTGACAGGTCCATGTTTTTCTGATATTCGGCAATAAAGCCGCAGTAACGCTCCCATGCGTCAAGCTGGTCTTCCGTTTCGGGCGCTACCATCTGCGCGCTTGCCGTTCCGCCATCGTAAAGCCAGTTACCGAACGCAAGTATTTGGAGAGTTGTCATATCTCTTTCTTTAACGTACCCGGTAAACTCCCTGTTGTCGGCGGGTATCGATAAATTGCCCTTTTCCTGCTCAACGTATCTCCATCTTATCTCGTCACGGATGCTTTCCGTGCCGAGCCAGTCGGCCAGTATTGCGGTTTCCTCCATGTCGTACCACGTGCCGTGAGCACCGATATTCATGCGCTCATTCTTCAGCTCGTGCGGAACCTTGTTGACATACGAGAAGTCGCCCGTCTGCACATCCGTGAACGTATGCTCCTCTCCGTCAACCGTGCCTTTCAGTTTATACGACGCCTCCAAAGTATATACACCGAACTTGTCGATTTCGTTCATATCAAAATCGACTGTGGTTATGTCCGATGCTGCGGTTGTTACGTCTTTTGATTTTGTAAACACCTCCATGCCGTAAAAATCCTTCACGGTATAGTCAACCGTTCCGGTAAACTCGGAATCGGTTCTGTTTTCCACATCCATGGTAAGCGCTTTGTTTTCGCCGGGACCGAAGATATTTCCGACGTATTCCGACTCAACCGCGCCGAGCACCATGTCCTTCGGAGGGATCTTCTGCACCGCGATCGAATGGAAATATACGTTTTCAACGGAGCGTCCCATCGACTCTGCCCACAGGCCTATTCTGAAGTCGTAGCCGTCGTAATAGCTGTGGTCGAAGGTGATGTCTTCTATATAGAAATCATGCGTTTTCCATTCGCCGGTGTTTTCAAGATAAACTATATCCTCGACGTTTGTGTGTCTGCCGTTTATGGTGTTGTTTGTTCCGCTGTAAGCGATTGTGAACATGCCCGTTCCTTCGTCGAAATATTCAACAGATATGATGACGGGCTGACCGTCTTTGTTTGTGAAGCAGTCATCGAGCTTTACGGAAATATAAAGCTCCGCCTCGACGGTTGTTCTTTCAAGAGCAAGCTTTCCGTCCTTCTCGACGTACTTTGCGTCCGTCGCCCTTACGCTTGCCATGTTTTCGCTGTTCTTTCTGCTTTCAAAATTGTAATAAGCGTAATCGTCGCTGCCGCTCGCCGCGGCAAGCCCTACTGACGGCGCTGCGCCGAGCAGCATAGCCAGCGAGAGGAATATTGAGAAGATCCTCATTGTTGTTATTTTTGCTTTCATTTCAGGCATTTCTCCCCTTTCATGTACTTCATAAAAAGCTATTTACCTATTTTCAGCATATTGCCCACGGGCGCCGCCGAGGCAATGCCGTCCCAAAGCATCAGCTTCATTTCGGCGGCGTTTTTGATGTTTAATGCTTCAAACTGTACCGTCTGCTCCGTTTTTTGCGACGGCGCCGCACTTATGCTTTCAAACGATACATCGATAAGCGCCCCGCCGTCATCGTAAAATGCGCAGATAAGCACAGTTTCTTTTTGTTTGCCGTTTGTGTTGACAACCTCTGCCGTTACGTCAAAGGTATCTCCGTCATTTAACTGCGAAAGCTGCGTTATTTCGCTGCCGTTTGCTTTGGCTGATACGATTTTTCCGACAAGGTCTCCTTCGCCGGTCGTAAACGTTATATCTCGATCACTGCCAAGCGTCACGCCGTCTGTATTTGCGACGCTCTCCGGAATCGAAACGGTGTATTCCGTCTCGGGTTTCAGCAGGCCGGCAAGCGTGAGCACGGCTTTTGTTCCGTCCGTTCCCGCCGTATATGAAACGGAATCGCCCGATTCGTCTTTTATTGCAATATCCGACAGCGTTTTAACATCCATTTCCGTACCGAATTCAACAAGTATTTTTTCTGTCTGCGGCGGTACGCCGTCTCTTGATGAAGTTACCGTTTCACCGTTTACAAACGACAGGCTCCTGAGAGAAAGCGACGGGTTCTTTGCCGCTTTTCTTATTACAAGGTTATCGAAAACCGAGCCGTCGTTTTCCGACGCGCCCCACTCCTGGAAGTTAAAGCTGTCTATATAGCTGTATTTTACGCCATCTCTTATCGTGAAGCCGTCTGCCTTCATTATATTGCCGTCTTCGTCCGTAACCGAAACAGAAACTGTATCGGTATCTATATTCATAACGGCCTTGCAGTGATACTGCCTGCCGGGCGTGTAGCTGCCGATCGTTCTTTCGTCCGAATTTCGATTCTGCCCGACAATAATCTTCCCGCCGCTGAAATACAGCATGGCGGCGTGCGAATTGCCTGCGCCGAACCATATGTATGTCGAAAGCATATTTCCCGGTTTAATGTCAAATTCGGCCACAACCGATCCGCTTGTAAGCTGCTCGGCAAAATTCTGCGCTGCGTAAACTGTATCGGTCACGCCGTTAAGCCCGAGCTTAAACGATTTATTGCTTTCCGAATCGGTTACTATTTCCGATGCGATGTTAGGCCTCGGACGTGCGGACGAATAACCGGAATATATATTCCAGCCGTATGATACCATATCCTCAACGCGTTCGTATTTGCCGAAATCATCGGTAAACGGAAGCTCCGCAAGCGGTCTTGACTGCGAAACGCTTATATTGTCAAAGTAAGAGCCGCCGTTTTCCGACGCGCCCCATTCCTGGAGCGTAATGCCCTCGATTGACAGCATTTCCATATCTCTTAAATCGCTGTACACGCCCGAAGCCTCGTATACGTTCCCGCGTCCGTCGTCAACCGTAACTGCCATTGTGCCTGCCGAAACATCAACCTCCGCGGTACAGTGATACCATGTGTCGGACGAGAAGGAGCCAAGCTCTATGCCGTTGTTTTCGCTGTTTGACATTGCGCGCACCTTGCCGTTTATAAAGTAAAGCATCGACATTGCGCTGACGCCCGGTTCGCCGCCTTTCCGCGTTCCGTTAAAATAAATATGTGTTGCCATTTTATCGCTCGGCTTTATGTCAAGCTCGGCTTTTACCGTGCCGTTTGTGACTTTTCCGCTGAACAGCGCCTTTGCGCACGTATTGTCCGGCCCTTTTGAGAAACCGAGATAAAATACCTTGTTTCCGTTATCGTCAACGATCTGCGGCATTTCGGTGTTTATCGAGCTTCCGCCCTCGGAATATACGTTCCAGTTATACGCCATGTCGCTCACATCGGAATAGCCTTCAAACGTTTCCGTAAACGGCAGGTCAACCTCAGTTGTCACCTGCGTTTTCCCGGAGCCGTAATATTTTATTACGACATCGTCAATGTACATATCATAGCCTTCCCAGCCGCTGCAGAATTGTACCGTGTTAAAGCTGCCGGTGTAATCGTCGTTTACGACTCTTGCCGTTGTCCACGGATCCTGAATTATCATTCCGATTTTATCGTTATCGAGATCTATCGTTCCGGTTATCGTATACCATGTGTCCGGCCGGATCGTCATAGGCGATACCTTATCGGCGTAAACCGCCGGCTTGAAGTTGCCGTCTTCCCACGGCGGATATTTTCCGAGCTTTGCCGTTTCGCCGTGGAAGCTCGGCGCGTAATACTGATTGCTGCCGTTTAGGAACGCATAGCCCGTACCGAGGCCGGAGCGCTTTATTTTATATGTAAAGCTTACCGTACCGCTTGTATACGTTTGCCCGACGTTTCTTTCAACCCTGACGCCCTTGCCGCTCGTTTTTATAAGCTTGTTTCCGTTTTCGTTTACAACGGCAGCCGTCCCGGTGTCGGCCGACGGATCAACCCTTTTCAAATACCAGCCGTCAACGTTTGAATCAACCGTTATCACGCTGTTATCGGCGCAGCTTTGGAAATCTGAATTTATGAGCGTTTCGCCGTCAATTCTCGAAAAATCGGTGAAGTTGCCTTTTATGTATACAGGCTCGTTTCCGACCGTAAACGTATATTCTCCGCTGCTGCTTTTTGCCGTGCCTATGAGGTTTGTATACATATCATATACTTCCACCTCATCACAGCCTAGCCTGAGGTTTATGTTCCTGTCGCCCATTGTTGACCATGCCGTGGCTATATCATCGCCGAAGCGCGAACGGAATCTGTACGCGCGCATTTCGGAATCCTCGTAAACGACGCTTCCCGTCACCTCCGCGTCCGCAAGCATATAGTTCATGCCTGCCATAACGGCGTATGCGGGAGTTGCCGCGTATGCCGTTTCGCCGGCCGCGTTGTAGGCTGTTTTTATAAGGCCGAAATTCGTTTCCTGGTCAGTCTTGTCGGCAGAGCTTTTTATAAGGTCGTACCACCACCACTTATCGGCAAGGTTTTCGCCGACCATAAGCGAATACGCCTGAATAATCATCGACGCTTTTTCTATTGTGGAAACGCCGGTGTCGGCTTCCGTGCCGTCGTTTATTCCAAGCTCTGTCATGTATATGGGTTTATTATCGTTTCCGTATTGATTTATCGTATCCCTGAACGATCTCATATCATCTATAAACTTCTGATTGCGGAATTCACCGCTCCAGTCATAGGGATGGCACGAGAAGCCGTCAACGTAATTATAAAGTCCTGCGTCGAGCATGCGTTTGAGATAATTCGTGTCTGCGCCTGCCAGCCCTCCGCCGAATACTTTCGCATCCGGGATATGCTCCTTAATTGCCCTCGCTGCTCTCTTTGCCATTTCAACGTAGTTTTCGGGGCTTGCGTTCTTGTTATTGAAGCCATTTATGTTATACTCGTTCCAAACCTCGAATTCCTTAAAGTAATCCTTATACGTTTCGGCAATAAAACCGCAGTAGCGCTCCCAGCCGTCAAGCTGCTCCTCCGTTTCAGGAGCAACCATCTGCGCGCTCGGCTCGCCGCCGTCATAGAGCCAGTTGCCGTATGCGAGCAGCATAAAGAAATCCATATTATTGTTTTTTATATCGTTTACATACGCGTCGTTTTCCTGCGGTATCGAAAGCTTTCCCTTTTCCTGCTCAACATACCGCCAGCGTATTTCGTCGCGAACACCGCCGACGCCGAGCCAGTCGGACGCCAGCGCCGCTTCGTTATAGCCGTACCATGTTCCGTGCGTCTGCACATTTACCTTTTCGTTTTTTATATCCTGCGGAACTTTATTCACATACGAAAAGTCACCCTTCTGCGATTCGACGAATACGTGCTTTTCGCCGTCAACCGTTCCTTCGAGATTGTACGACACTTCTATTGTGTATACTCCGAATTTGTCTATTTCGTTAAATGCCGCATAATGCTTTTTGTTTTCGTTTGGCGCAACGCTCAGCTGCTCCGATTTTCTCAAAACCTCCGCGCCGTCAAAATTCCTTACCGTATATTCCGCCGTGCCGTTGAATTCGGAGCTTGTTCTGTTCCGAATATCAAAGGCAAGCTCCTTATTTTCGCCCGGTCCGAAAATGTTTCCCTGGTACAATGACGATATCTCACCGAGCAGGAAATCACTGGGCTGCACGGCCTGTACTTTGATGGAATGAATATATACGTTTTCAAGAGAGCGTCCCATAACCTCCGACCACAGGCCTATTCGGAAATCGTATCCGTTGTAATAGCCGTGTTCAAAAGTTATATCTTCTATATAAAAGTCGAATGTTTTCCATTCTCCCGTATTCTGCATATGTACTATATCTTTTGAATTGGAATGCCTGCCGTTGCCGTAATCGTTGTGCGTGCCGTCGTATGACAATGTAAAGCAGCCGCCGCCCTCGTCAAAGTATTCAACCG
Source organism: Candidatus Ornithomonoglobus intestinigallinarum (assembly GCA_018715365.1). Lineage (GTDB taxonomy): Bacteria > Bacillota > Clostridia > UBA1381 > UBA1381 > Ornithomonoglobus_A > Ornithomonoglobus_A intestinigallinarum. The sequence continues at coordinate 7,625 of DVLU01000072.1, forward strand.
TAATATGTACGGGCCGGCCCTGCGGATTCCGAAACAGATCACTGTCAAGCTTCATGTAAATGTACAAATCCTCTTCGGCAGTCGTCCTCTGAAGGGCTTTTTTTCCGCCCTTTTCAACTATAACCCTGTGGTTTACGTCTACTTCGCCTTCAACGTTTACGGAGCTGTCTGTGTCTCCGAAAACATATTCGGCGTATGCCGCATTATCTGCGGCATACGCCGCAGATAATGCCGGTATCAATCCCAATACCATACTGAATGATAAAATAAGCGAAAGAACTTTTTTTCTCATATACGTCCTCCGTGTTCTCATCCTTAAGATACGTTATTAACCCTTTATGCCGCTCATTGTCATGCCCTGCATAATATTTCTCTGGAATATTATAAATATTATCGCCGGCGGTATTATCGCAAACGTCAGTATAACCATTATCTGGTCCTGAGGCAGCGAGCCCTGGAGCGTGTAAACCGCAAGCATTATTGTATGCAGGCTCTTGTCCTTCAGTATAAGCAGCGGCATCAGGAAGTCGCCCCAAGCCGTTGTGAACGCCATAATCGCAATGGTTGCTATTACGGGTTTTGAGAGCGGTACTATTATTTTAAAGAATATTCCTATAACGGAGCAGCCGTCTATCTGAGCCGCCTCCGTAAGTGTTGACGGGATACCGTCGAAAAAGCTCTTGAATATTATTGCGCTGTATGCGTTAAAGCCCGCCATAAGAATAAGAGGCACAAAGGAATTTATCATTTTCAGGCTTACTATGTTAAGGTACACGGGGATCATGCTTACCTGAGCCGGTATCATCATTGAACCCAGCGTAAGCCCGAATACCACCTTCCAGCCCTTCGGCTTCAGCTTTGACATTGCATAGCCCGCAAGACCGTTAAATACTATTCTTACAACTATAGAGCCTATCGTTACAATAAATGTATTTGCATAGTATCTTGTAAAGTCAAGCGTCTGCCATGCTTCGGCAATTTTTCCCCAGTCAAAGCTGTGCGGCAGAAGTGTCGGCGGGATCTGATAAAATTCCTTTATGTTCTTAACGGACGACATCATTACCCATGCGGGAGGCGCCATTGCAACAAAGGCTATGATAATCATCACCGCGAACAGCAGCCAGTACAGCGTTTTTCCGAAAGGCTGCTTATAGTCTATATCGCTTATTATTCCCGTTCTCGATTTGATTTCCTTTTTCTTCATTGCCGCACCTCCTATTCGTCCATGCTGTGGCTCTTGATGCGCATATACAGCACAGTAAATACAAGCAGCATCAAAGCCATAATGACGCTTGTGGCGGTTGATTTACCCATTTCGACAGTGGCGAATGCGTAATCATACGACACCATTGCAAGCGTTATCGACGCATTGTTCGGTCCGCCGCCGGTCATTGTGAGCGGCTGCTGGAATACCTGGAACACGCTGATTATCTGCATGACAAACATCATTTTTATCATGCCCGACATATGCGGCAGCGTTATATGAATGAATTTCCTCCATATTCCTCCGCCGTCAAGCGATACGGCTTCATATAAATCCGTGTTTACCGACTGCAGGTCGGCAAGATATAATATCGCCGTCGAGCCCGCGCCGCCCCACGTCATTGTAATAACGATAAGCATTATTGTCATGCTCGGGTCGTTTAGCCACTGGAGCGCCGGCAGGCCCATAAAGCTTCTTATGTAGTTTAAAATACCGCCGTCGCCCGGATAGAACATAAGCAGCCACATTACTGACGTTACAACGCCCGGCACTATGCACGGAAAATACGTTGCAAATCTGAAAAACGCTTTTCCGTGCACGAGCTCGTTCAGCACAAGTGATATAAATACCGGCGTAAACAGGCCAAGCACTATCGACCAAAGCGTATATTTAAATGTGTTTGCCATAGCCGTCAGAAATACCGAATCGGTTATAACGTCCTTGTAATTCTGCAATCCTATAAATTCTGTCGTTTCAAAGCCGCGCGTGTCAAAGAACGAAATCCTTATTCCGGAAAGCAGCGGCTCCCAGCAGAATATAATTCCCGTTATGAGAAACGGCATAAGTATAAGCCATGCGGGGCCGTCTTTTTTAAGCCAGTACACAAACAGGTTTCTGTCCGGCTTTTTCAAAGCCGCATTTCTTTTACTCTTCATTTAAATTCACCTCCGTTAAAGAGAACCGTTACGGAGTGCGCGCATATTTTTACGCACACCCCGTAACGCAGAGAGAGCTTATTTGTCAAGGCTGTCCTTCTGGAAGCTTTCCTGTCCCTGCTTTACAAGCGCCGCTATACCGGCATTTTCATCAAGCAGTATTTCCTGTATAATATTTGTTATTACCTGATAAAGCTGCTGAGCGTCCTCGGGTTCCTCCATATGCATTGTAACATCGTCCGAACCGAGACCCGGCATAATCTTTGTATCAACATTTATATAAGGAGCGTACAGTTCGTCAACAACCTTTTGTCTTTCGGGATCCTGGAACACGCTGAAGGACGCCGGGATTATAAGGTCGTCGTTTGCAACCTTTGCCTCAAGCTCCTTCTTTGTGTTTTCCTGCGCATCTGCCGAAATTTCGGGAGCGTAGCCTATGAGGTCTATCCAGTCAAAGATTGCTTCAAGCTGCTCGTCGGTTGTTTCCGGTGAAATGAGCCATACCGTTCCGCCTATAAGCGAATATCTTCCTTCGGGTCCCGCCGGCATTGCGGACGACGCAACCCTGTTCTTGTCCATTTCGTATTCCTTTGTCGGTCTGGGAAGGAAGTCCTCCGCGCATATCAGCATACCGAGCTGATCAGTTGCAAACAGCTGGATAATCTCCGTTCTGTCTATAAGCATGTTTTCGGGCAGCGCCTTCTGCTTCCACTTCAAATCGCTGAGCCACTGGAGCGCCGATACCATTTCGGGAGAATCGAACGTGGCCGTGTATTTTCCGTCCTCGCCTTCTTCCATAAACTTAACGCCGTAATTCCATGCAACGTTCATAAACGTCCAGCCGCACTCTCTGTCCTTTGCCTGGATCGCAAAGCCCGGCTTGCCCGTTTTTTCCGTTATGATGCGCGCCGTTTCGGCAACCTCCTCAAACGTCTGCGGCGGGTCTATAGTCCCGTCGTCCTTAACAAGCCCTGCCTGTTCGAACAGGTTCATGTTATACATCATACCCATCATGTAACCGCTTGAGGGCACGCCGTAAATGTTTCCGCTGTCGTCGCTTACCATTTCGATAAGCTCCGGACGGATAGTTGTGTCGTATCCGCGTTCCTTCATGATTGAGGTTATGTCTCTTGCATAGCCGTTTTCAATCATCAGCTTAACATTTGTGTACGGCACCCTGAATATGTTCGGCAAAAGCCCCGCGGCGCCGTTGACCATTATCTGGTCCATGTCGTCCATGTTTGAAGTATCGATCTCAACCTTGCGGCCGGGGTACATCGACTCATACTTTTCAATGTAGTCAAGATATACCTGATACCTCTCCGGTTCCGTTTCCTGCGAAGGCAGACTTCCTACGGAAATCTTAACCTCTCCTCCGCTCTCTCCTCCTCCGCCGCAGCCCGATAATGCCGCTGCCGAAGCAGCTGTCATTGTGCAGGCAAGCAATGCCGATAAAATTCTCTTTTTCATAGATTCTCTTCCTTTCTTTTATTTATTTTTTATTATTAACAATAAAATTGAACCAAATAATATTTGTCCCGCATGGGCTTTAAAGCCCAAGAGACGGCAGCTCGTGTATATATTTTCTTATAAGCTCCTGATCGAAGCCGTTCTTTTCTATAATCTCCTTATACATCCAAGCCGAATTTTTGGGCGTCCTCTCAAACGTTCCGCCCTCCCTGTCAACGCTGCAAAGCCCGAACGTCGGGATATATGAGCGCCACTCGTAATTATCGAGCAGCGACCAGTACAGAAAACCCCTTACGTCCGCGCCTATATCGATGCACTGCCTGAGCGCCGAAAAATGAAGCAGCATATATACTATCCTGAATCTGTCGTCCTTGCACGCCACGCCGTTTTCCGTTATATATATCGGCTTATCCGTCAGCCTTGTAAGATTGTTTATCATGCACTCCGGATAAAATTCCTCAAGGTAGAAATCCATATCTATAAGCTTTAGCTTTTTATGGTAATATGACGCGTTCCCTCCTCTGCGTCTTGAATCGACAAGCGTTCTCGTATACATGTTTATCGACCAGAAATCAACCGTGTTTTTTACGCTTTCGGAGAAATATCCGTCTTCGCCTATCTGGATCGCTTCTCCCGTCCTCATCGCATGAAAGAAGTATTCGTTCGTCTGCGCGTCAAGATATTTTGCCGCGGCAATATCCATTTTGTTGTTCGGCCTGAACGGCATATAATTTATAAACGCCAGCGCCGACGATACGGGAGATGATGTGTAGCGTTTTATTGTGTGATAACCCAATGCGTGAAATTTCAATGATATAAGCTTATTCTCTTTCAGGTTAAGTTCGTTCCATACATTGTAAAAATCCACGTACGGCGCAACCTTCGGTATTATATATTCGAGAAAGCTTTCAAAATAAATCAGATTTTCTTCTTTGGCAAAGCCGCCCTTTTCTTCAAACCACGCCGGCACCGTGAAGTGCACAACTGTGCAGAACACTTTTATGCCGCGCTCCTTTAAAGCCGCGAAAAATCTTACGTAATGGTCCGCGGCCTCCTCGGAAAAGCTATGCTCGTCGGGCTGTATTCTCGACCACTCCAGGGACGTCCTGAACGCCTGATGCCCGAGCGCGGAAACAAGCCTGACGTCGTCCATATACATCTTATAGCTGTTGCAGGCAATGCCCGACGGTTCATGCTCGGGAGCGGGCTCCCATTCCTGTTCCGTTTTCCAGTGTCCCGAATTTGTGTTGTTGCCTTCAACCTGGTGCCCGGCGTAACCGCTGCCCCAAAGGAAACCCTCGGGCATTTTAACATCCCGGAGCGAAAAAATATCATACATATCAATAACATATCCTTTCTGCCCGCATACGTCTTAAAAGCTTTTAACACCATGCTTGCGGGCAGACAGGCGTTAAAAATAATTTTTGCCCATATACTCTTTATTCTGTCCGCGGAAGAAAACATATGCGGACGATCAAATTATTGTCACAAACATTTTATCGTTTTGCTCTTTTCAATAATATTGTACTATATACATCAATGAATGTCTATGCACGGATTTGATTGTTTTGTTGTATAAAATTGACCAAATTGCGTTATTTCATATGCGGCCTTTACAAAATCATCATAAAAGGCGCCTTAATGAAAAAGCGGTGTAAAAATTGAGCAAATTATATAATAGCATTTCCCGTTACATCAAATTACCTAAGTTTATTCACAAAAAAGTTTGCATTTTATATTGACACAGGCACCGTAATTTGATATAATTTATATGTTGCGGGACAGATATTTGTTATGTATGTAACCGTATAT
>DVLU01000073.1 GCA_018715365.1 Candidatus Ornithomonoglobus intestinigallinarum
AGAAAGCGCCGAAACGATAAAGGCGCTTAAAGCAATAAAAGAAAAGCTCGGCATAAAAACCGTCCTCGGCGTGTCAAACATATCGTTCGGGCTGCCGAGGCGCGAGCTTGTAAACGGCACGTTTTTTGCAATGGCGCTGAGCAGCGGCCTTGACGCATGTATAATAAATCCGTGTGCCGATACGATGATGGATACGTGCCGCGCATATAAGGCGCTTGCCGGCATAGACGAAAACTGCGCCGGATATATAAGCAAATACGCCGGCACAAAAGCCCGTACTACAGTTGAAGTATCGAATACGGCGGGCGTTTCCGAGCCGGGAGAAGGCGGGACTACGAATGTAGTAAATAAGACTACAAGTGTAGTCGAGCCGCTTGCGGACGTTATAATAAAGGGCTTAAAGGACAGGGCGGCAGCCGTTACGGAGGAAACGCTCAGGGAAAAAGAGCCCATGGAGATAATAAACGGGATAATAATCCCGGCTCTTGACCGCGTCGGCAATGAGTTTGAAAAGGGTACAATGTTTTTGCCGCAGCTTATGATGAGCGCCGAAACGGTCAAAAACGCGTTTGCCGTAATAAAAGAGTTTATAGAAAAAAGCGGCACAAAGCAGCAGAGCCGCGGCAGGATTGTCATAGCCACGGTAAAGGGCGATATACATGATATAGGAAAAAATATAGTCAGGGTGCTGCTCGAAAATTACGGCTATGACGTAATCGATCTCGGCAAGGACGTCCCGCCCGAAAGGATAGTCGAAACGCTTAAAAACGAGGACATACATCTTTGCGGGCTGTCGGCGCTTATGACTACAACGGTAGTAAGCATGGAGGAAACGATAAAGCTTATACGGAGCGAGGGGCTGGACGTTAAGGTTTTTGTCGGCGGCGCGGTGCTGAACCGTGAATACGCCGACATGATAGGAGCGGACGCGTACTGCAAGGACGCGCTTGCGTCGGTAAATTACGCAAATGAATTTTTCGGCGTATAATGCGAAAATGCTGTGCGGTTGATTTTTGCGGTGCATCTGCTATAATAAATCCGTGATAAATACCGCGGTATTACAATAAGAGCGCGCCCTGCGTGCGCACGGAGGAACGGAGTATGGTCAATATCGGAAACGACTGGGATGAAGTCTTAAACGGCGAATTTGATAAGGAGTATTATATTAAGCTCCGCCGGTTTTTAAAGAGCGAATATTCGCAGCATAAAATACATCCCGATATGTATGATATTTTTAATGCGCTGAAATGGACGCCTTACGGCGAAGCGAAGGTTGTCATATTCGGCCAGGACCCGTATCATGAGGAGGGGCAGGCGCACGGGCTTGCGTTTTCCGTAAAGCCGGGCGTAAAAATACCGCCGTCGCTTTTGAATATTTACAAGGAGCTTAACCGCGAGCTGGGCTGCTATATCCCGAACAACGGCTATCTTGAAAAGTGGGCGCATCAGGGAGTTCTGCTTTTGAATTCGGCGCTTACGGTAAGGAACGGAGCGGCAAATTCCCACCGCGGCATGGGCTGGGAGATATTCACCGAACGGGTAACGGAGCTTTTGAACGAGCGCGAGGATCCGCTGATTTTTATGCTGTGGGGCAGCAACGCAAAGGAAAAAATGAAAGTGATAACAAATCCGCGGCATAAAATACTGACGGCGGCGCATCCGAGCCCGCTTTCGGCAAACAGGGGATTTTTCGGCTGCGGCCATTTTAAAACGGCAAACAGGCTTTTGCGTCAGATGGGAAAGAGCGAAATAGACTGGCAGATAGAAAATATTTGACCGGCGCGGACGCGCCGGAGGATGTTGAATATGTTATGGCAGGATAAGAGGATAAATATGATTTTTGGAATAACCGGTCAGACCGGCAGCGGAAAGAGCACCGTGTCCGATATTTTCAGACGTTTGGGCGTATACGTCGCCGATGCGGATAAAGCGTCGCGCAGCGTGTGCACGCCCGGCAGCGGCTGCCTTAAGGAAATTGAAGCGGAGTTCGGCAGCGCGTTTATAGGCGAAAACGGCGAGCTTGACAGGCGCGCACTGGGAAAAGTTGTTTTTGCCGATGAAAAAAAGCTTGAGAAGCTTTCCGAAATAACGCATAAATACATATATCGGGCGGTAAAGCGCGAGCTTGAGGAAACAAACAAAGATATATGCGCCGTTGACGGAGCGGTGCTTATAGGCAGCGGGCTTGAGGAATTGTGCGAGCTTATGGTTGCCGTAACGGCCGATGAGGAAATGAGAAAGCGCCGTATAATCGAGCGCGACGGCCTGTCGGAGAGTGAGGCGGAGCGAAGGATAGCGGCGCAGAAAAGCGAGGAATTTTACAGGGAGCACTCCGATTTTGTCATAGAAAACAACGGCGGCGCCGAGGAGCTGGAGAAACAGGTAAAGCTTATTTATGAAAGGATAGCGGGTAAGGTGCAGTGACGATAGGTAAATTTTTAAAGATAATTTTGGTCATGGCGGCGCTGGTGGTTGCGGCGTTTGCTGTCAAAAGCGGCTACAACACGGGCGAGCAGACAACGTACCCCGTGGCATACAGCGAGCTTATATATAAATATGCCGATGAGAACGAGCTTGACCCGTATCTTGTTATGGCAGTCATAAAGGTTGAAAGCAATTTTGTGCCGGAAGCACATTCGGGATATGCCGGCGGGCTTATGCAGCTCACGGAGGAAACGGCGCAGTGGAACGCCGATGATATGGGAATAACGTATTACGATTATATGGATCCCGAAACAAATATAATGCTCGGCTGCCATTATTTGAAGCATCTTATAGATGTGTATGAGGTTGTTGATACGGCGCTTGCGGCGTATAACGGCGGCATGGGCAACGTTGCGTCGTGGCTGTCGGATTCTCGTTACAGCGACGACGGCATAACGCTTAAGGATATACCGTTTCCCGAAACAAAAAATTACGTTGTCCGTGTAAACGAAGCATGGACGCATTACAGGGAAACGTTCGGGCAATAAATTCTGTAAGTAAATAATTTGCGCGAAAGCGCGGAAAGTGAGGATAAAGCATGTCAAGAGTAATAACGGTAGGACGTCAGTTCGGCAGCGGAGGGAGAGACGTCGGGCAGAAGATTGCGGCGGCTCTGAACATTCCGTATTATGATAAGGAGCTTGTTGAAAAGGCGGCGGAAAAAAGCAACATGAGCAGCGAGGCCGTTAAGGAGATAGACGAAAGGGCAACAAACAGCCTGCTCTATTCCATAGTTACGGGCGGCTTCGGCATGAAGGGCCTGAACACACCGCTTTTTTACGAAATGCCAATGAACGATAAGTTTTTTATCGCGCAGTCGGAGGTAATAAAAGAGCTTGCAAGAGAGGGCGACTGCGTCGTTGTCGGACGCTGCGCGGATTATGTGCTTGAAAACGAAGAAAATGTTGATGTATTCAGCCTGTTCGTATATGCGCCGCTCGAGTTCAGAACGATGCGCGTTGCGCGCGACCTGAAGCTTACCGAAAACCGCGCAAAGGAGCATATTCAGAAAACGGATAAGCAAAGACGTACATACTACGACTACTACACAAGCCGCTCATGGGGCAATATGACAAATTACGATCTTTGCATAAATACCGGCAAAATAGGCATAGACAATGCCGCGGAGCTTATAATAAGCTATCTGAAAAAATAAAAAGTAAATTCGGAGGAGTCGGATAAGTGATAGATATTATAAAATCAGTCTTTCTCGGCATTGTCGAGGGAATTACGGAATGGCTGCCGATAAGCAGCACGGGTCATATGATCCTTGTAAACGAAATATTGGGAGACGAGGGCAGCTTTTTTACGACAGACCTGTATCTGTATGTGATACAGCTTGGCGCAATACTTGCAATAGCAACGCTTTATTTTAAAAAGCTCAACCCGTTTGCGCCGTCAAAAACAAAGCAGGAAAAAGCCGATACGTGGCAGATGTGGTTTAAGGTTATAGCGGCGTGCGTTCCGGCGGCGGTAATAGGCTTGCTGCTGAACGATTTTATGGATAAATTCGCAAACTGGGCCGTTATATCCGCAACGCTTATAATATACGGTATTGCGTTTATCTTTATAGAGCGCAAAGAAAAAACAGCCAAGGTTAAGGACATGAGCGCAATGACGTATAAAACGGCGATTTTGATAGGACTGTTTCAGGTGCTGTCGATCGTCCCCGGCACGTCGCGCTCCGGCGCGACCATACTCGGCGCGATGATAATGGGCTGCTCAAGAGGAGTGGCGGCCGAATTTTCATTCTTTCTTGCAATACCGGTAATGTTCGGCGTGAGCTTTTTAAAGCTTGTCACAAACGATTATGCGATGACAGGAACGGAATGGATGCTGCTTCTGACGGGTATGGTTGTTGCGTACCTTGTATCGATGGCTGCGGTGAAATTCCTTGTCGGCTATGTGAGAAAGCATGATTTTAAGGTGTTCGGATATTACAGGATAGCTTTGGGTATTTTAGTTATAGCGTATTTTACTCTTATAGCCGCATAGCGGCCCGGTCACGGAGGATAACAAATGAAACCGAGAGGATATATAACGATACTTGCGTGCGCCGTATTTATTGCCGCGTGCATCGCTTCCGCGGCATCGGTGATAAACGGCAAAAGGGCGGAGGAGGCGCTGCCGTCGGCAACGCCCGTTCCGGCCGTCCGGACGGTAACTATAAGCGCGGCGGGCGACTGCACGTTTGCAACGGACGAATACGCCGACCAGATAAAAAGCTTTGTTGAAACGGCGGAGGAAAACGGCACGTCGTATTTTATGAAAAACGTGCGCGGCATTTTTATGGACGACGATTTGTCGATCGTAAATTTTGAAGGCACGCTTTCGGAAAACGGCGAGCGTGAGGACAAGCAGTTTGCGTTCCGCGGACTGCCGTCGTATGCGTCGATTTTGACGCAGGCGGGCATTGAAGCGGCGAGCCTGTCGAACAACCATTCAAGCGACTACGGCGAAATAAGCAATACCGATACGATGAATATACTGCGGAATGCCGGCGTTGCCGCTTTTGACAGCATGAATACCGTTATATACGAGGTCAACGGGCTTAAGATAGGGCTGTTCGGGATAAATCAGCTGAACGATACGGACAGGACGCGCCTTGAAGCGGCGGTGAACGACGTTAAAGCGCAGAATCCCGATATAATAATCGGCTATATCCATTGGGGCGTCGAAAAGGATACGGAACCTACGGAGGAGCAGATCGAGTACGGTCACAGGGCGATAGATATGGGCGCCGACCTTGTGCTCGGCTCGCATCCGCACGTTTTGCAGGGGATAGAGCAATATAACGGCGGCGTTATCGCATACAGCCTCGGCAATTTCTGCTTCGGCGGAAACGACAGCCCGTCCGATATGGATACTGTGATTTACCGCCAGACGTTTACCGTTTCAAACGGAACAAAAACAAGTGAAATAACACTCGTGCCGTGCACAATATCGTCAGATTACGGCAACGGGATAAACAATTATCAGCCGACGCCGGCAACGGGCGAAAAGCGCGAAAGCATAATCCGCAGGATGGAGGAGTATAACGCGGCCCTTGGCGGCATACAGGTCAACTATTATTAAAGGAGAGAACAAAGTGAAAATAACAAAAGCCGTAATACCGGCTGCCGGCTTCGGCACAAGATTTCTGCCCGCAACAAAAGCGGTGCCCAAGGAAATGCTGCCGATAATCGACAAGCCGACGATTCAGTATATTGCGGAAGAAGCCATACGCGCCGGAATAACTGATATGCTGATTATAACGTCGCGCGGGAAGGACGCAATCGTAAACCATTTTGACAAGGCGTTTGAGCTTGAAGCGATCCTTGAGCGCGACGGGAAAGAAGAACTTTTGAAGGCCGTTAGGGAGGTTTCGGACCGTCTCGACGTCCATTTTATACGCCAGCGGGAGCAGAAGGGACTCGGACACGCAGTCCTTTGCGCAAAAAGCTTTATCGGCAGCGAGCCGTTTGCCGTAATGCTCGGCGACGATGTTGTTGACAGCGATGAGCCGTGCATAGGTCAATTGATGAATGAGTTTGACAAATGCGGGAGCACCGTTCTCGGCGTTCAGAAGGTCGGAGCGGAGCACGTTTCAAAATACGGCATTGTTGACTGCGAGCGCGTTGACGGAAAGCTTTATAAAGTAAACGGCATGGTTGAAAAGCCCAAGCCGGAAGACGCGCCGTCGGATATTGCGGTGCTCGGGCGGTATGTTCTCACGCCCGGTATTTTCAAATGCCTTGAAAAAACTCCGCGCGGAGCGGGCGGCGAGATACAGCTCACGGACGGTATAGTGATGCTCGGCGAGACGGAGGATATATACGCCTACGATTTTGACGGCAGACGCTACGATATCGGCAGCAAGCAGGGATTCCTGCAGGCGACTGTTGATTTTGCGCTGAAGCGCGGCGATTTGAAATCCGAATTTGCCGAATATATCTGCAAAACCGCGGATAAAATCAGAGGCTAAACAAAAGGGACGCATGAATGTACGGGGGCTGCCGCTTTTGGCTCATAAAGCTGAAAGCGGCAGCCCCGTTTATAATAATAATTGTTTTATTCTTCTTTTGCTTTCAGCCCCTGCATATAGTGATCCATCGCATCGGCGACCTGCTTTGAATAATTAACGGCTTCAACAACTGTCTTTGCGCCTCTTACAACGTCGCCGCCGGCAAATATGCCTTCGCGCGTCGTTTCTCCGAATGTATTTGTAACAAGCAGCCCTTTCTGGTTTACGTCAAGCCCCGTGGTTGTGCTGACTATTCTGTCCTGCGCGCCCTGCGATATTGCAATTATCGTAGAATCCGCCGGATAAAGCTTTTCGGTGCCCTCGATCGGCGAAAGATGGCCGTGCCCGTCGCACCACAGGTCAACAAATATAACTCCCTCGTCAACTATTTCAACAGGCTCAACATGAACAACAAAATCAACGCCGTCAAAACGCGCGTACTCAACCTCATGGTCGCTTGCCGCAAGATGGTCGTTTCTTGAAAATACGGTGACGGTTTCCGCGCCGTGGCGCAGCGCAGTCCTTGCAACGTCCATGGCAGAATTTCCTGCGCCTATAATATTTACTCTTTTCCCAAGCTCGTAAACGTCGGGGTTCGCAAGATAATTTATGGCAAAATGGACGTTCCCGAGAGTTTCGCCCTTTATGTGCAGGCTGTTCGGCTTCCAAACGCCCGTGCCTATAAATATGGCGCTGTAGCCGTCGCGGAACATATCGTCAATCGTTATCGTCGAGCCTATAACGGTGTTCGGACGGATTTTTATGCCGAGCGACATAAGCTTCTCCTTGTATTTGTCAAGGATCGATTTCGGCAGACGGAATTCCGGTATGCCGTACCGCAGTACGCCGCCTATGCGCTCGCGCGATTCAAATATCGTAATGTCGTAGCCGCGTCTTGCAAGCACCATCGCGATTGTTATGCCTGCCGGCCCCGAACCGATTATTCCGACCCGCATCCCGTTTTTTTTGACCTCGCCGAAATTCAGCTTGTCAAAATAATGCGACGAAACGTAATTTTCTATCGAGCTTATCCGCACCGGCTCACCCTTGCGGTTAAGGACGCAGTGCCCCTCGCACTGGTTGCCGTGGTCGCATATAAGCGAACAGATTATCGAAAGCGGATTGTTTTCGAACAGCATTTCGCCCGCTCCCGTGATGTTGCGCTCCAAAAACATATGTATCATATCGGGTATCGGTGTGTTTATCGGACAGCCCGTGCGGCACATAGGTTTTTTGCAGTTAAGACATCTTTTTGCCTCCTGGATAACGTCAAATCCCATATTTTTCACCTCTCTCTTTTATAAGGGGAGCTATACCCCCGCTGTTTATTATATCATATAAAAACCGTTATTTCAATATAAAAATCGGTAAATTTCACAAAACACGCGGAATATACCGCGATATATAGTGATATGTCCCGTTTTGACTTGATTTTACTGCGGAAAATATGATATAATAGCAGCGGTGATCAAAATGAAAAAGACACTGCAAAGCGGCATAACAACGGGAACGTGCGCGGCAGCCGCGGCAGCCGCGGCCGCAAGGCTGCTGCTCTGCGGCGAAAAAGCCGATACGGTTGAAATAACACTGCCGCGCGGCGAACGACGCACGGTAAATGCCGGCAATTTTTCACGCGGCGTGCGGTCGGCGCGCTGCTCCGTAAAAAAATACAGCGGCGATGACCCCGATGTTACCGACGGCGCGGAGATATTTGCCGCCGTTTCAAGGTGCGGGGACGGCATTTTAATTAAGGGCGGCGACGGCGTCGGGCGCGTAACGCGCGAGGGGCTTGACCGCCCCGTCGGCGATGCGGCAATAAACACGGTGCCGCGGAAAATGATAGAAGCCGCTGTAAGGAAAGAGTGTGAAAAAGCCGGATATACGGGCGGAATGACAGTTGAGATTTCCGTTCCGGGCGGCGCGGAGCTTGCAAAAAAGACGTTCAATCCGCGCCTCGGCATAGAGGGCGGAATATCCATTCTCGGCACAACGGGAATTGTGGAGCCGATGAGCGAGCGGGCGGTTCTCGATACGATATATCTTGAGCTCAAAATGCGCCGCGCCGGAAATAAAAAAATTGCCGTGCTGACACCGGGCAACTACGGTGAAAAATTCTGCGCCGAAGAGCTGGATATAAAAACGCCCGTGCTTTGCGGAAATTTTGTCGGCGATTCGATAGATATGGCGTCGGAGCTCGGCTTTGACGGGATACTTATTGTTTCGCATATGGGCAAGCTTTCAAAGCTTGCAAGCGGAGTGATGAATACACATTCAAAATATGCCGACGCACGGCTTGAAAATATTGCGCTGTGCGCTGCGCTGGCAGACGTGCCGCAGTGGCGGCGCGTGCTTGACTGCGTTACGGCGCGCGAAGCATGGGAACTTGTGAGGGACACTAAAACGGCTGAAATAATGATGGACAGAATCGAAATGTATCTGAAGCGCAGAACAAATACGGAAATCGGCGCCGTTATGTATGTTGAAAACAGCGGCGTTGCGGGCATGACGCGCGGTGCGGAGAAGCTTATAAAAGCCGCGGCGGAAAAACGGGAGAGGGAGTGAGAGCGTGGTTCATTTTGTCGGAGCGGGGAGCGGCGCGCCCGATCTTATAACGCTGAGAGGAAAGAATTTAATTGAAAATGCCGACGTTATAATTTACGCCGGCTCGCTTGTCAATCCCGAGCTTTTAAATTACGCAAAGGACGGCTGTGAAATTTACGACAGCTCAAGGCTCAGCCTTGATGAAATCATAAATATAATTGTTTCGGCGGAGGGGGACACTAAAACCACGGTGCGGCTGCATACGGGCGACCCTTCATTATACGGCGCGGTGCGCGAGCAGATGAAGCGGCTTGACGGGCTCAATATCGAATACGACGTATGCCCCGGTGTGTCGTCGATGTGCGGTGCGGCGTCGTCTCTTAAAGCGGAATATACCGTTCCGTCGGTTTCGCAGTCGGTTATAATAACGCGCATGGCGGGGCGCACGCCCGTGCCGGAGCGCGAAAGCATAGAAAGCTTTGCGTCGCACGGCGCAACGATGGTCATATTTTTGAGCGCCGGCATGACGCAGGAATTGTCGGAGCGCCTTATAAAAGGCGGTTATCCGCCGAAAACGCCTGCCGCGATAGTGTATAAGGCAACGTGGGAGGACGAGCTTGTTCTCCGCTGCACCGTCGGGACGCTGCATGAAACGGCTGAAAAACACGGAATAACAAAAACGGCGCTTATAACGGTAGGCGGATTTTTGGGAAACGAGGGCGAAGCGTCAAAGCTTTACGACGCGTCGTTTGAAACGGAGTACAGAAAACCATGCGCGAAATAATATCGGAAATTGCGTTTGTGGCGTTTACGAAAAACGGCGCCGGGCTTGCCGGAAAAATAAGACGCAAAATCGGCGGAAGCGTGTTTGTTTTTCACAGGCACGCAAGCGGGGACACTAAAGCGTTTGACGATACGGGGACACTGATTTCAGCGCTTTTTGAGGAATGCCGGGCAATAATTTTCATCGGCGCTTGCGGAATTGCCGTAAGAGCCGTGTCGCCGTATGTAAAAAGCAAAAAAACAGACCCTGCCGTAATCGCTGTTGACGAAAAGGGCAGATATGTTATACCGCTTTTGTCGGGCCATATCGGCGGCGCAAACGAGCTGGCAGAGCGCATTGCGGAAATAACGGGCGGCGAAGCCGTTATAACGACGGCTACGGATATTAACGGCAAATTTGCCGTTGACGTATACGCGCAAAAGCATTGTCTTGCAATAGGCGATTTTGACGCGGCAAAGAAAATTTCGGCGGCGCTGCTTAACGGCGAAAAAGTCGGATTTGTTTCTGAGATTGAAAGCTTCGGCGTTCCGGAAGGCTTGTGCGGGGACACCGAATGCGAATACGGAATATGCGTTTCCGAAGAAGAAAAAAAACCGTTTTTGCACACGCTTAACCTTTATCCGAAAAACCTTGTGCTCGGTATAGGCTGCCGCCGCGGAGCGGCAAGCATAGACGAAGCGGCGCGCGGCTGCGCCGGCGATATTTCGCGCATATGCGCCGTTGTTTCGATAGATTTAAAACGCGACGAAGCGGCAATTCTGAATTTTTGCCGTGCAAACCGCATAAAATTTATAACCTGCACGGCGGAGGAGCTTATGAACACGGAAGGCGATTTTTCGTCCTCCGAATTTGTAAAGGGCGTGACCGGCGCGGATAACGTATGCGAAAGAAGCGTTGTCTGCTTCGGCGCGGAGCTGATAAAGAAAAAGCGTGTCTGCGGCGGAGTTACGGCGGCGCTCGGGAAAATAAAACCGCCGTATTTGTTTGGAGAAGAAAAAGTATGAAATTATATGTTGTTGGCTTCGGCCCCGGCAATGAGGACGGAATGACGGCTGAGGCAAAGCGCGTCCTCGGGGAATGCGAGCTTATAGTGGGCTACAGAACGTATACGGAGCTTATAAGAAAATATTTTCCGGGAAAAAGCTTTTACGATACGGGCATGAGGGGCGAAAAGGAACGCTGCCGCTATGCCGTTGAAAAGGCGTCGGAAGGCGTTAAAACAGCCGTTGTATGCAGCGGTGACGCGGGCGTTTACGGCATGGCGTCGCTTGCTTTTGAAATTGCCGGGGACACGGAGGTTGACATTGAGGTGATACCGGGAGTAAGCGCGGCAATGAGCGGCGCGGCGCTTGCGGGAGCGCCGCTGTCCGATGATTTTGCGGTAATAAGCTTAAGCGATTTGCTCACTCCGCACGATGTGATTCTAAAGCGTATAGAGGCCGCGGCGGCTGCCGATTTTGCGATATGTATTTATAATCCGTCAAGCAAAACGCGCAGCGGCCATTTAAAACGCGCGTGTGATATTATTTTAAAATACAGGGATAAAAGCACCGTGTGCGCCGTTGTGAAAAATATCGGCAGAGAAGGCGAAAGCGCTGTTTTAGTGTCCCTTGAAAAGCTTGGGGACACTGAAACCGACATGCGCACAACTGTTTTTATCGGCAATTCGCGAACGAGAAAAATAAAAAACAAGATGGTGACGCCGAGGGGGTATAAGCTGTGAGAACGCTTCTTTTCGGCGGCACGACCGAAGGGCGCGAAGCGGCCGCGATATTAAAGGAAAGCGGCGCTGACTTTATTTTGTCGGTTGCAACCGAATACGGGCGCGAGGTCATGAAGGACAGCGGAATAAATATTTTATGCGGCAGGCTTGGCGCGGATGAAATTGCGTCGCTCATAAAAAAAGAGGGAATAAAGCTTGTTATAGACGCAACGCACCCGTATGCCGAAAAAGCGTCGGAAAACATAGAAGCGGCCTGCCTGGAAACGAGCACCGAATATCTTGCGATAACGCGCGAAAGCGAACGCATTGACGGCGGGCTGGTTGTGGAGAGCGCGGCGGAAGCCGCAGCGGCGGCGGCAGAGCTTGACGGAAAAATCTTTATAGCAACCGGCTCAAAGGAGGCGGAAGCGTTTAAAATTTTGCCGCCGGAAAGACTTACCGTAAGAGTGCTGCCGTCGGAGGAGAACATTAAAAAGCTTGAAAGCATGGGCGCGGTAAATATCATCGCGGCAAAAGGGCCGTTTTCCGAAGCCGAAAATATAAAAATGATGAGCGGCTGCGGGATACTCATAACAAAGGAAAGCGGCAAAAACGGCGGCTTCGGCGAAAAGCTGTCGGCGGCAAAAAAACTCGGCATGAAAGTAATTATAATAAAAAGACCGCGCGGGAAACGCGGTATATCGATAGAGGAATTTGAAAAAAATTATGATTTACATATTGGGAGCCGGTCCGGGGAACGGTGAAATGCTCACGCAAAGAAGCGCGGAGCTTTTAAGGGACGCGGACGTTGTAGCAGGTTCGGGCCGCCTCGGCAGCCTGGCAGAAAAGCTTTGCGGCAAAAAATTCATACAATGCTTCGGCGCAAGGGAAACGGCGGAGCTTTTAAAGGGCTTTAAGGATAAAAAATGCGCCGTGCTCTTTTCGGGCGATACGGGCTTTTTCAGCGGCGCGAAAATGCTCTTAAGGGAGCTTGAGGGTATGGAGTACGAAATTATTCCGGGCGTCAGCTCAATATCGTATTTCTGCGCAAAGACGGGCGAAAGCTATGATGATGCGTTTATCGTTTCGTCGCACGGGCGTGAGTGCAATATTGTGAGCCATGTGCGCGGCCATAAAAAGACGATCGCGCTTTTGGGCGAAAACCCGTGCGCGAAGCTTGCGGAATACGGCTTTGGAAATTTACGCGTTTATTTGGGCGAGCGCCTTTCGTATGATGATGAAAAAATATCGTGCGGCACGGTAAATGAATTCGCAAAATATAAGCCCGACCCCTTAAGCGTTATAATGATAATAAACGGCGCGCCCTCCGAGCGGCGCTTCGGAATAGGCGACGATGAATTTATACGCGGCAGCGTACCGATGACAAAGTCGGAAATACGCGCGCTTGCGATGTCAAAGCTTGATATTAAAGCGGCGGACATATGCGTTGACGTCGGCGCCGGAACGGGCTCCGTCAGCGTGGAGATGGCGCTCGGCTGCCCGTTCGGCAAGGTGTACGCCGTTGAAAGGAACGATGAAGGCGCGGAGCTTATCGGGAAAAACGCGCGCAAATTCAAAACGGACAATATAGAAATAATCCGCGGCGCCGCTCCGGGCGCGCTGCCGGACATTGTACCCGGCAAGGCTTTTATAGGCGGCTCGGGCGGCAGCCTTGCGGAAATAATTAAAAGGCTTTATGCGCTGAACCGCGGCATAAAAATTGTAATAACGGCCGTAACTCTCGAAACGGTTTCGGAAGCGTGCGCCGTGCTTGACAAGTTTCATGCCGATTACACAGTAACGCAGATTTTTGCGGCGCGCTCCGTCAGGGCGGGCGGCAAAACGCTTATGAAGGCGCAGAACCCCGTATTTGTAATAGGCTGAAATTCCCGTGCGGAAAGGAATGATTAAGAATGAAAAGAATAATGATCGCCGGCACAAAAAGCGGCTGCGGAAAAACCACGGTAACGTGCGCGCTGCTTAAGGCGCTTGTAAACAGAGGCAAAAAAGTCGCTTCGTTCAAGTGCGGGCCGGATTATATAGACCCCATGTTTCACAGGGTGGTAATAGGCACAAGCTCGTATAATCTTGACAGCTATTTCTTTGATGAAAATACGTTAAAATATTTATTTGCAAAGCACAGCCTCGATATTTCTGTTATAGAGGGCGTTATGGGCTTTTACGACGGTCTTGAATTTACCGACAGCGCAAGCTCGCATGAGATTTCCGCTATAACCGATACGCCCGTTGTGCTTGTCGTAAACGCAAAAGGCATCGGGAATTCCGTCGGCGCCGTTATAAAGGGCTTCCTCGATTATTCGAAAAGCAACATCAAGGGCGTTATTTTCAACGGCGTAACGCATATGACGTATGAACGTATGAAAAAGCTGTGCGAGGGGCTCAAGGTTAAGCCGCTCGGATATTTCCCGTATACGGAAAGCGCCGCAATAGAAAGCAGGCATCTGGGGCTTGTTACGGCGGCGGAGATAGACGACATTAAGGAGCGTATGGAGCAGCTTGCGAGAACGGCGGAGGAATGCCTTGATATAGACGGCATACTGGAGCTTTGCTCGGAGAGCAGGATAAAATATTCGCCGGTGGTTTTTGACAAAATTGCCGATGTGCGAATCGCCGTAACGGACGACAGGGCGTTTTGCTTTCATTACAGGGAAAGCCTTGAGCTTTTGGAGGAGCTTGGCGCGGAGCTTGTGTATTTCAGCCCGCTTGCCGATAAAAAACTGCCGGACGGCATAAACGGACTTATTTTAAGCGGCGGCTATCCGGAGCTGTACGCGGCGGAGCTTGAGGAAAACAAGGCGATGCGTGAGAGCATACGCAGTGCGATATTAAAAAATATTCCGTGCATGGCCGAGTGCGGAGGGTTTATGTACCTGCACGAGCATATGGGCGATTACAAGAACAAGGAATACGACGGCGTGGGCGTCATCCCCGGCGGCTGCAGGATGCTCGATTCACTGCAGAATTTCGGCTACATAAAAATGACGGCGCAGAAGGATAACCTGCTCTGCAAACGCGGCGAAAGCATACGCGCGCATGAATTTCATTATTTTTGCAGCGATGCAAACGGCGATGCGTTTGTTGCCGAAAAGGGCAGCAGAAGCTGGCGCTGCGTTGTTGCCGAGGGAAATCTTTTCGCGGGATTCCCTCATATCAATTTTTATGCCAATCCGGAATTTGCAAAGAATTTTATAAGGAAGTGCGCCGATGTACAAACCGAAAAAGCTTGATAAAAGCGCCGCCGAAGCGGCGCGCCGCCGCTGGGCTTCGATTGCCAAGCCGCTTCACGGGCTCGGCGAATTCGAGGATATAATAATTCAGCTTGCGGCCGTTTCGGGAACGGCGGAGGTTGATATAAAAAAACGCACGCTCGTTGTTGTATGCGCCGATAACGGCGTTGTTAAAGAGGGCGTTACGCAGACGGGTCAGAATGTGACCAAGACTGTTGCGGAAAACTTTTTAAAGGGAGAAACAAGCGCGTGCAAAATGGCGTCGGCAACGGGCTTTGACTTGCTCGTGTGCGATGCCGGCGTTGTCGGCGGAGTGAAGGGCGCCGTTGATTTGCGTCTGGGAAACGGCACGAAAAATATAGCAGAGGGCCCGGCAATGACCGCGGATGATGCGCTGAAGGGCGTTGAAAACGGCATTGCAATCGTAAAAAAATTAAAGTCGGAGGGCTGCGCGCTCATCGCAACGGGCGAAATGGGGATAGGAAACACAACAACGTCCTCGGCCGTTGCGTCCGTGCTGCTCGGGAAAGCGCCGTCCGAGGTGACGGGGCGCGGCGCGGGGCTCGGTACAGACGGGCTGAAACGGAAAATAAGAGCGATAGAAAAAGCGATCGCAATAAACAACCCCGATAAAAACGATGTGCTTGACGTAATGTCAAAGCTCGGCGGCTTTGACATCTGTACGCTTGCCGGCGTGTTTGTCGGCGGGGCAGTGTACGGCGTAAACGTTATAATAGACGGATTTATAAGCGCCGCCGCGGCGCTTTGCGCTGAGCGCCTTGTGCCGGGCGCGGCCGATTTTATGATAGCGTCGCATTCGTCGAGGGAAACGGCAGCGGAGGATATTTTAAGGGCGCTGGGCAAACGCGCCGTGATACACGCCGGTATGTGTCTTGGCGAAGGCACTGGAGCGGTGCTTATGGGACCGCTGCTTGACGCATCGCTTGCCGTTTACAGCGAAATGGCAACGTTCGGGGACATTAAAATCGAGGAGTATAAGGAGCTGTGCTGATACTTGTGACGGGCGGCAGCGCAAGCGGAAAATCGGAATTTGCCGAAAATAAAGCGGCAGGCTTCGGCGGCGTTAAAATATACCTTGCCGCAATGAAGCCGTTCGGAAAGAGCGCTGCCGAAAGAATAGAAAAACACAGAAGAAACCGCGCCGGCAAGGGCTTTGAAACTGCAGAGCGCTTCACCGATATAGGCGGCGCAAAGGTAAGCGGGACGGTGCTGCTTGAGGATTTGGGAAATGTCATCGCAAACGAAATGTTTTCGGGGGACACTAAAATCAACGGGGACACCGAAACGGAATTACTCGCCGAAAAGATATTCAATGATATTTTAACGCTCTATAAAAGCTGTGAAAATCTTATAATCGTGAGCGATAACGTCTTTGAGGACGGCTGCGGCTACGGCGCGGAAACGGAAAAATATATCGAGCTTGCGGGAAGGCTTAATATTATGACCGCATCGTCGGCCGACGAGGTTTGGGAGGTAGTGTGCGGCACGGCCGAACGCATAAAATGAAGAAGGGAAAGAAAAAATGCTTGCTTTAAAAGCCGTTAGAGCGGCTTTTTCAATGTATTCGCGCATACCTGCGGGCCGCGCGGAATTTGATGAAAAATCGTTTAAATATGCGCTGTGCGCGTTTCCGCTGATCGGAGCGGCGATAGGCATGGCAGAGCTTGCATGGGCGTTTTTGTGCCGGGCTCTCGGATTTGATACGGTGCTTTATGCTGCCGCGGCGGCTGCCATACCTGCGGCAATAAGCGGCGGTATCCATATGGACGGCTATCTTGATACGACTGATGCGCTCAATTCCTTTGGGGACACCAAAAAGAGGCTTGAAATTTTAAAAGACCCGAACAGCGGTGCGTTTGCCGTTATCGGCGGCGTAATTTATTTTATGATTTATTTTGCGCTGTTTACCGAAATCAAAGCGGCGGAGCAGCTGGAGGCTGTATGCTGCGGATATGTTTTATCGCGCGCGCTTTCTGCGGCCGGAGCCGTATGCTTTAAAAGCGCGCGGCCGTCGGGAATGCTCGGCGGCGTGAGCGGTGCGTCAAAAAAGAGAGCCGTTATTGTATCGGCGTGTGCTTTCATAGCCGTTTTCGGGGCTGCGGCCGTTACAGCGTCGCCCGTATGCGGGATATGCACGCTTGCTGCCGCGGCGCTTGCATTTGCGCATTACAGGCTTAAAGCATATAAAGAATTCGGCGGCGTAACGGGAGATCTTGCGGGCTGGTTTTTGCAGCGGTGCGAGCTTGCGGTTTTGGCGGCGGCCGTAATATCATGGAGGATAGTATGTATTTTATAACGGGAGGACGCTGCAGCGGCAAGCGCGATTATGTGCGCAGCCGTTTCGGGCTTGAACCTAAAAATATTTTCGACGGCGATTTTTCCGGAGCCGTTTACGGTCTGCATTCATACGTAAAAAGACTTACGGAGGAGGGGGCGGACGTTTCGGCGCGCGTCAAAGAGCTTGTAACGTCTGGAGTGAAGGTCATAATTTCCGATGAGGTCGGCTGCGGCATAGTGCCGGCGGACGAATTTGAGCGCCGATGGCGCGATAACGCCGGCGCGGCAAGCCAAACGGCGGCGGAATACGCCGAAGGTGTGATAAGAGTTGTCTGCGGAATAGGGGTGAGGCTGAAATGATTTGCCTTATCCGCCACGCAAAAACACGCGGGAACACGGAACGCAGATATATCGGCAGAACGGACGAGGCGATATGCGAAACGGAGTCGCTTAACCGCAGTTATCCGCGCGCCGATATTGTTGTAACAAGCGCGTTAAAGCGCGCCGTTATGACGGCGGAGGTTATCTATCCCAATATCGGGACGATAAAAGACGCACGGCTCAACGAATGTGATTTCGGCGCATTTGAGGGCAGGAATTTTGATGAGCTGAAGGATGTGCCGCAGTACATAAAATGGCTTGAAAGCGGAGGGACAATTCCGTTTCCGGACGGCGAAAGCCGCAGCCGGTTTTCGGAACGGTGCGCCGAGGCTTTTTTTGAATACACCGAAAAGCTGCGCGGCAAAAATATTGCGTTTGTCGTTCACGGAGGGACAGTAATGGCTGTTATGGAACGGCTTTTCGGAGGCGGTTTTTACGATTATCAAGTCGAAAACGGCGGAGGATTTATTATAACGGAGGAAAACGGGAAATGGCTGTCATATACCACGCTTTAGGCCTTTTGATAGGCTTTTTTGCGGACAGGCTGTTCGGAGAAATAAACAGCCCGCTCCACCCGATATGCCTTATCGGACGGCTTATTTCGGCTGCGGAAAATACGCTCAGGCGCGTTTTTCCGAAAACGGCACGCGGGGAGCGCCTGGGCGGCGCGGCGCTTGCCGTAATTGTGTGCGCCGCAGCTGCGGCAGTGCCGATTTTTATAACGGTTACGGCATATCTTGTGTTTCCGCCGGCTCTGATATTTACGGAAGCTGTTTTTTCGTATTTTGTTACGGCCGCAAGATCGCTTCACGATGAGAGCATGAAGGTGTATTACCCCTTGATTAACGGGGACACTAAAGCGGCAAGGCAGGCCGTTTCGATGATAGTCGGCAGGGACACAGAACCGCTTGACGCGCAGGGGATTATCAGGGCCGCGGTTGAAACCGTGGCTGAAAATACGTCAGACGGCGTAACCGCGCCGATGCTGTGGTGCGCGCTGTTCGGCGGCGCGGGCGGCTTTTTTTATAAGGCGGTAAACACGATGGATTCGATGGTGGGCTATAAAAACGAACGGTATGTGAATTTCGGGAGAGCTGCCGCACGGCTCGATGATTTTGTGAATTTTATTCCGTCGAGGATATGCGCACTGCTTATGATATGCGCATCGTTTATATGCGGCTTTGACGGAAAAGCGGCGTATAAAATATGGCGCAGGGACAGGAAAAAGCATAAAAGCCCGAACGCCGCGCAGACGGAAAGCGTCTGCGCCGGCGCGCTCGGGATACGTCTTGCCGGCGATGCGTACTATTTCGGCAGGCTGTATAAAAAGGAATATATAGGCGACGGGCTCCGCGGCGTTGAAGCGGAGGATATAAAGCGCGCAAACACGCTTATGTACACGGTATCGTATTTTACGCTGCTGCTTTGTCTGCTTATTTGTCTGCTTATTTGGAGGCTGTTATGAACTTGATTTACGAACACGGCGGTGATATTTACGGCAGAAAAACGGAGCTTGATTTTTCCGTCAGCACAAATCCGCTCGGCATAAGCGAGGCTGTTAAAAACGCCTATATTAACAGCGTAAGCCTGATTGAAAAATATCCCGACAACGACTGCCGCGTTTTAAGAAAGCTTGTTGCCGGCCGCATGAACGGGGACAGTAAAACAAAAAGCGGCTTTGCGGTGCTTCCCGAAAATATATTTTTCGGCTGCGGTGCGGCGGATATAATATATAAGCTTGTTTATGCCGTAAAGCCGAAAACGGCGCTTGTTGCGTCGCCGACGTTTTCGGAATATGAAAACGCGCTGCTGTCGGCCGGCTGTATCGTCAGGCGGTTTTATCTTAAAGAGGAAAACGGCTTTGCGCCGGAGGAGGAAATATTAAACGAACGGCGCGCCGACATCGTTTTTATGTGCAATCCGAATAACCCGACGGGACGTGCGGCGGACGAAAAGCTTTTATATGAGCTTTCGGAAAAATGCCGCGCCGAAAAATCGGTATTTGCCGTTGACGAGTGCTTTGCCGAGCTTTCGGATATTGCGTCGGTATCGCGCTTTTGCCGGAATGCCGTTATAATAAACGCGTTTACAAAAACGTATGCGATGGCGGGGCTGCGTCTCGGATACATGATCGGGGACACTGAAATTATCGAAAAGGTAAAATTGATCTCGCCGCCGTGGTGCGCCGGAACGGCGGCGCAGAAATGCGCCGAAGCGGCGCTTTCGGACGATGGATATTTAAAAGCCTCAAGGGCTTTTATAAAGAGCGAGCGGCAGTTTTTGTATGAAAATCTGAATGCCGTAAAGGGCGTTAAGGCTTTTGTAAGCGACGCGCCGTTTATTATGTTTAAGGCGGACAAGGGGCTTTTCGAAGCGCTTTCAAAGCGCGGCATACTTATACGGAAATGCGCCAATTTTGACGGGCTCGGCGATGAATTTTTCAGAATCGGGATTAAGCGCCGCGAGGATAATATAAGATTATTGGAGGAAATTGAAAAATGGCAGTGCCGATAATGATACAGGGGACAATGTCAAACGCGGGGAAAAGCCTTATCTGCGCGGCGCTCTGCCGTATTTTTTCACGCGCCGGGCTCAGAACCGCGCCGTTCAAGTCGCAGAATATGGCGCTCAATTCGTATATTACCGACGACGGGCTTGAAATGGGACGCGCGCAGGCCGTGCAGGCGGAAGCCGCCGGGATACGTCCCTCCGCGCTTATGAACCCGATACTGCTTAAGCCGACGAGCGACGTCGGCTCGCAGGTTATAGTAAACGGCAGGCCGCGCGGGAATATGCGCGCGGCAGATTATTTTAAATATAAAAAAGAGCTTATTCCCGATATTTTGGCGGCGTATAACGCGCTTTCCGCCGAAAATGACATTATAGTCATAGAGGGCGCCGGCAGCCCCGCCGAAATAAATTTAAAAAGCGGTGATATTGTAAATATGGGTCTTGCGGAGCTTGTTGATGCGCCGGTGCTGCTTGTGGGCGATATAGACCGCGGCGGCGTATTTGCGCAGCTTGCTGGGACACTGCTGCTGCTTGACGATAAGGAACGCGCGAGAGTCAGGGGGACAATAATAAACAAATTCCGCGGCGACGTCGAAATTTTAAAGCCCGGGATCAAAATGCTCGAGGAAATAACGAAAAAGAAAAATGCGGGCGTTGTGCCGTACGGCGATTTTTTGATCGACGACGAGGACAGCTTATCGGAACGGCTTGTTTCGCGCCGTGAGGGAGCGGTTGACATAGCCGTTGTGCGATTGCCGCATATTTCGAATTTTACGGATATGAGCGCGTTTGAATTTGCCGACGGCGCGGGAATAAGATATGTGAGCCGCCCGTCGGAGCTCGGCAAGCCCGATATGATAATAATTCCCGGAACAAAAAACACCGTTTCCGATATGCTGTGGCTTCGCCGCAGCGGCATGGAGGCGGCAATACTTCGCCGCGCGGAAAGCGCTGTGATATTCGGCATATGCGGCGGCTACCAGATGCTCGGAAAAAAAATAACGGACGGCGTCGGGGCCGAAAGCGGCGGAAGCGTTGACGGAATGGGGCTTCTCGATATAAAAACGGAATTTAATACAGAAAAAACAACAAAACGCGTTTTTGGGAGGTTTAACAAGCTGGACGGTATATTATCGCCTTTAAGCGGCGCGGAATTTTCGGGCTATGAAATACATATGGGAAATACGCTGTCAAACGAAACTCCGCTCTGTACGCTCGGCGGCGCGCAGCGCGGCAGCGTTTACGGCAGCTATGTCCACGGAATATTCGACAGCTGCGCTCAAAACGTTGTTTCGGCGCTTGCCGCGCGCAAGGGCGTGACGCTTTCGGAAAATACATTTGATATTTCGGAGCTTAAGAACAGGGAATACGATAAGCTTGCAGACATTGTAGAAAAAAGCCTTGACATGGATTTTATTTATAAAATCATCAAGGGACACTAAAACTGATAAGGGACACTAAAATGACGGGGAGACTGATAATGCGGGCAATAAAAAAAGAATGAAAACCGCATTAGGCGGAAAATCCCATTCTTTCTTCGGAGCGCGTTATTCCGCGTCTGACAAGCTCGCGCTCAATAAGCTCGCAGGCACATTCGATAAAGTTATTCATTGCCGATTCCGTAAGATACGGATATTCCCTGTTAAGGTTCGTTTTGTTTTTGTTTGAGTTGTAAAAATCGGTTATGACGCGTATTTGAGATGCAAGCTGACCTTTTTCGTAATAGGGAAGATAATCGCGCACGCCGTCTGCGTTTTCAAGCAGCTTAAACGCTTTGAAATCGGGATTGGCGCGCAGGAATTTATGGTCAAGGTCATACCAGTCAACCTTTATGACTTTTAAAAAGTTCGGGTCCTTCGCATATTGCTCCCTGTATATAAGGCGCGTCGGCAAATATATGAGCGACGACCACATTATATCGGTAAGCAGATGAATGTAGTAGCCCAGATAAAACGAGTATGCCGAATTTTTCGGCTTGCCGGAAAGATACTCCCTGTAAAATTCCTTGTACCGGCAGTCCGTTTTTCTGCCCGTCGGCGTCCAGTGTGTTATCTTCGGCGGCGGTGTAAATTCGCCGTCGCTGTCTTTTTCGCCGTAGCCGCAGTCGGGAGCAACTGAGCCTTTTATAAATTCCGCGCCGTCAAGCCACGGTATATTGTTTATAAAATGGTTTGCGATCCTTAAATGAACAAGCCAGGTTGCCATATATTATCACTGCCTTTCATAAGTCCAAGCAACGCTTTTTTCATGCAAGCAACGAAATAATGCAGTTTTTTCCCCATAGCTGCGGTAATATTATATCATTATTATAATACGTTATCAAGAAGCAAAATCAACAATATTGCCCGCCGCCCCGAATAAAAATATATTTTACGTAAACAAAAAAACAAGCCTCCCAAACGGCGGAAAGCCTGCTTTTAAGCCGAATATAAATATAAATTTACGCAAGCTCGTGCTTGTGCTTCGGATAGCATTTGCTGCAGTATACCGGCCTGTCGTGAAGCGGCTCGAACGGTATTTTGTCAACAGCCCCGCAGTCGGCGCAGATTATTTCATACATCTCGCGCTGAGGCTTCATGCGTTCTTTTCTTTCGCGGCGGCACTGCGCACAGCGCGTCGGCTCCGTTGCAAAGCCCCTCTCGGCGTAAAAAGCCTGTTCGCCCGCGGAAAAAACAAATTCCGCGCCGCAGTCTCTGCATACCAATGTTTTGTCCTGATAATTGTTATCCATTGTTTTCGTCCTCTCTGAAGCTTACGCTATTTGACAAGGTACTTGAGCTTTTTTTTGATTCGCTGAATTGCGTTGTCAACCGATTTTGCGTCCTTGCCGAGAATATCGGCTATTTCCTGATAGGAACGCCCGTCAAGATATTCAAGCAAAACCTTCAGCTCCATGCTGCTCAGCGCCTTGTTTATTTCGTATTCCATACCATCGGCGTCCTCCCTGTCGATAAAAATCGTTTCGGGATCCCGGAGCGTGTCCGAAGCAAGCACCTCGGAAAGCCTTACGGAGTTTTCGTCGTCAAAGCCGGTGTTGTCGAGCGACACGTAAGAATTGAGCGGCGAATGTTTTTTGCGCGATGCCTCCTTTACGGCGTTTATCATGCGCCGCCTTATGCAGAGCCCCGCAAAAACGTTGAAAAACGGGAATTTTTCGCCGTCGAATTTTTTTACGGCGTTGTAAAGCCCTATAAACCCCTCCTGGATTATATCGTCGTCGTCGGCGCCTATGAGAAAAAACGATTTTGACTTTGCGTACACGAGTTTTTTGTATCTCAGAATAACAGCCTCAAGAGCGTTTTTGTCGCCGTTCTGCGCCATGGCAACGAGCTCTTCATCGGTATATTCCGAAAAGCCTTCGGGAACGCTGTTCATTTCCAAAACCCCTTTTGATGATATAGATATAATAATTATACCATAAAACCGCTCTTTTGTCAACCGCCGCCGTGCGGCCGAAAAAAATCAAAAAAATTTAAAAAAATAATAAAAAAACACTTGCATTTTATCACAAAGTGTGATATACTCTTGTGGTTATTACAGGATAGTCCTCTGCCTTGGTCGGCACGAAAATCCGGAGATTTTAAGGAGGATTTAATGATGAATACAACAGAAATCATTAACGCTTTGACAAAAGACCAAATAAGAACCGATCTTCCCGAGCTCGTTGTCGGAAACAACGTAAAGGTATATCAGAAGATCGTTGAGGGTTCGAGAACAAGAACTCAGATGTTTGAAGGAACCATAATCAAGGTTCAGGGCGGCGGCATCGCAAAGACGTTTACGGTAAGACGTGTTTCCTACGGCGTAGGCGTTGAAAAAACATGGCCCGTAAACTCACCCAATATCGAAAAGATAGAGGTTTCGAGAAAGGGTAAAGTAAGAAGAGCAAGACTTTACTATCTGCGTGACAGAGTCGGTAAGGCTGCAAAGGTTAAGGAAAGAATTTAACATATCGGATATGTTAAGGGCCGCTGCGGAAAATGCAGCGGCTTTTCTTTTTCTTTGAATCGGCTTAAAGCTTCGTTTAAACAAAACTTCATATATTATTAACAGTTATGTAATATATGTATGATAAAATAATATAGTATACGGTGCTGTGCGCCGTTTAAGGGAAGATTCGGAAAGGAAGATTCGGTGATGGAAGAAAAAAGCAAGAAAACGAGCATAGGCAGAGAAATATGGGAATGGTTCTATACCATAGCCATAGCGCTCATAATCGCCATGCTCATAAAAACATTTTTATTTGACGTTGTGAAGGTGGACGGCTCAAGCATGTATCCGACGCTTGTAAACAATGACAGGCTCATAGTAACAAAGCCGGGTTACGAGCCCAAGCAGGGAGATATAATAATTCTTGACAGCACGTATAAGGAGCGCGAAAAGTATTTTGATACGCTTGCCGCCGAGGAGGGCAAGGAGGAGCTAAGCGCCTTCAGTAAGTTTACAAAAGGCTTCACGCTGCCGGATTCGCTGAAAAAGCGTTTTTACGTAAAGAGAGTTATAGCGCTGCCGGGACAGACGGTTGATTTGAGAGACGGAGCCGTTTATATAGACGGGGAGCTGTATGAGGAGCCGTATTACGACGGACCGACAACGTCGATAGACGCGTCGGTTGAATATCCGATAACGGTTGAGGAGGATACGGTTTTTGTAATGGGCGATAACCGCACGCGGAGCAAGGACAGCCGCTCATCGGAGCTCGGGCTTGTGCCTTACGACGCTGTTTTGGGCAAGGCGAAGCTCAGGATATGGCCGCTGAACGTAATAGGCTTTGTTGAGTAACAGAAAATCTGAAACGGAGAGGAATATATGCAGGAGCTGCAGTGGTTCCCGGGACATATGGCAAAAACGCGCAGGCTTATAGAGGACAATCTCAAAATGATCGACGTCGTTGTTGAGATACTCGACTCGCGTATACCGTATTCCGGACGCAACCCGTATTTTAACGACATAATAAAAAACAAGCCGAGGCTTGTTGTGATGAATAAAACGGACCTTTCCGATGAAAGGCTGACGCGCGAGTGGACGGAGTGGTATAAGTCGCAGGGCGTGGGAGTTATACCGATAAGCTGCACAACGGGCAGCGGCGTGAACAAAATAACCGACGCGGCGCGGGCGCTCATACAGGATAAAATAGACCGTGACGCCGAACGTGGCAGGAAGCGGACGCTTAAAATCATGATGGTCGGCATACCGAACGTCGGAAAATCAAGCCTTATAAACCGCCTTGCGGGCAAGGCAAGCGCGAAAACGGGCGACAGGCCCGGCGTTACAACCGGCAAGCAGTGGATACGTTTAAGAGGCGATGTTGAGCTTCTTGATACTCCGGGCATACTTGCGCCGAAGTTTGAAAATCAGGAGGTTGCAAAGCGGCTTGCGTATACGGGCGCGATAAAAGACGAAATCATGGATACGGAGCTTTTGGCATATGCCTTGTGCGGATACCTCGGGAAAAGCTATCCGAAGGAGCTTTGCGCGCGCTATAAGCTTGATAATATCGAAGGGCTCGAGGGTCATGAAATACTTGAAAAAATAGCGAGAAAACGCGGATTTGTAATATCGGGCGGCGAGGCTGACACGGAAAGGGCGGCAAATGTGGTGCTTGATGAATTCCGTGCGGCAAGGATAGGCAGGATAACGCTTGAGCGCCCCGGCGATATTGAAGCTGCGGAAGCTTAACGGCAATGATAATGTTAATAATGCTTATAACGGGCGGCCGTGCGTTTGCCGGTTGTCCGATAATTAAAATATAAGGAGGAAGGTTATGAGGTACGAAATTTTCGGTGAAAATTTACCGGCGGTGTCTATAACGCTGAACCGCGGCGAGAGCATCGTTACGCAGTCGGGAGGAATGTCGTGGATGACAAGCGGCATTGAAATGGACACGAATATGCGCGGCGGATTTTTAAAGGGGCTGGGAAGGATGTTTTCCGGCGAGTCGCTTTTTATGGCGACATATACGGCCGCGGAGGATAATCAAAATCTGACGATAGCATCGAGCTTCCCGGGCGAGATCCGTGCGCTGCAGCTTAACGGTTCAACGGAATATATCTGCCAGAAGGACGCGTTTTTGTGCGCGGAAACTGGCGTTGATATAAGCGCGCACGTTGTAAAGGGCTTAAAGGCGGGGCTTTTCGGCGGCGAGGGCTTTATTTTGCAGAAGCTCGGCGGCACCGGCACGGCATGGCTCGAGCTTGACGGCAGCATACGTGAAATAACGCTTGCGCCCGGCGAAACGATAAAGGCCGACAGCGGCTCCATAGCGTTCTTTGAGTCGAGCGTTACATATACGGCCGAAATGGTAAAGGGCTTTAAAAACATACTTTTCGGCGGCGAAGGTCTTTTCCTTTCAACGCTCACCGGCCCTGGCAAGGTATATCTGCAGACGCTTTCGCTGCCCAGATTTGCGGGAAGGCTCATACCGTTCCTGCCGCGTCCGACAAATTCGTCGAATTAAGGCGAACGCAGCGCTTAAAAACGCAGCCGTTTTATTTCCGGCTGCGTTTTTTTGAAATATATATTTACCTTTCGGCAAAAATGTGGTATAATAATTAAAACGTCAGTTTTAAATTATTCGGCAGGGAGGCGCAGGGCATGGTAAAAAAGCAGGAGGAGTCGATAGCGGTTTCGGCGGAGCAGGTGCTGCCGCACCAGGCAAACCCCGCTGGCAACGTTCACGGCGGCGAGATAATAAAAATGATGGATTCAACGGCCGGAGTGGCTGCGCAGCGCCACTGCCATTCGAACGTCGTCACGGCGCGCGTTGACGAGCTGTGCTTTAAAAAGCCCGTCCGCATAGGCGATTACGTAACGTGCACGGCGCGTGTTGTTTACGCCGGTTTTTCGTCGATGGAGGTATTTGTTACGGTCGAATCGGAAAACCTCTATACGGGCGAAACACAGATTGCTCTGACGGCGTTTTTTACAATGGTGAGCCTTGATAAAAATGACAGGCCGGCGGAGGTCCCCAAGGTCGAAAGGGGAGAGGACGCATATTCGCAGCTGCTTTACGCCTGCGGTAAAAAGAGATATGAGGACAACAAAAAGCGTTCTCACAGAAAATAGCTTTAAGGCTTATGAAAGGGCAGAAAAATGGCGGCAACAAATATAAAGGTATTGGCGCAGAACAAAAAAGCGCGCCATGAGTATTTTATCCTTGAAACAATAGAATGCGGCATAGAGCTTGCCGGCACGGAGGTCAAGTCGGTGCGTCAGGGCAAGGTAAACCTTACGGACGCGTATGCGTCGGTGGATAACGGAGAGGTGTTTATAAAGGGCATGAACATATCGCCGTTTGAAAAGGGAAATATATTTAACAAGGATCCGCTCCGCGTGAGGAAGCTTCTGCTTCACAAAAAGGAAATACGAAAGCTTATAGGTCAGATACAGCAGCAGGGGCTTACGCTCATACCGCTTTCCGTATACCTTAAGGGATCGCTTGTTAAGGTTTCGCTTGCCGTTGCAAAGGGCAAAAAGCTTTACGATAAGCGTGCCGATATAGCAAAACGCGATGCGCGCCGCGATGCGGAACGCGCAGTCAGAAGAACGAGATAAAATAAAAAGGAGCCGTCCGCTGAAGCGGACGGCTCCTTTTATCAATGCGCCTTGTAATAGCTTGAGGGCAGCTCCTCGTCAACTATACATTCGCCGTTTTCGTATATATACCGCTTGGAGTAAACGTACGTGCCGCCGGAGCTGTACGATACGGAATGGTCAAGCTTAACCTCTCTTGCCGGCTCCCATGCCGTGCCTATAATATCAACGTATATCGACGAACCGTCCGTATACGAGCTTATCTTTATGGGGTAGTCGGTGTTGTTGCTGAACTGGAAATCAACGCCGTCGTCGGCAACGGTCGCATCCTGTCCGAGAGGCGCGTAGGATACCGTAAACATGTGGTTTGTACGCGACACTATATCAAGCCCCGCATAGAGCACCGAGCAGTACAGCGTTGTGCTCACCTGACACGTTCCGCCGCCTATGCCCTGAACGGTTTCGCCGTTCACGTATTCCGGCGCGGTGTAAAAGCCGTTGTATGTCGTGCGCTTGCCTACTCTGTCGTTAAACGAGAATATTCCGCCCGACGGGATAACGGCGCCGTTCATAAGCTCCGCCGCGCGTGAAACGTTGGCGCTTCTGTTTGCCGTTGAGCTGCCGTAATATGTTGAATACGATGCAAGAGTGTCGGAAAAAAGCTTGCTCTGAAGCTCATCGGCCGTAACCGCCGCATACGATGTTTCCCACGGCACAATAACGGGCTCGGCGCCCTCCTTTACCGCGGCAAGCATCGGGGCAACCTGTTCCTTGTTTATATACCGTCCGTTCTGCTCCGGAACGACCGTTACCTCATCGCCGTTTACCTCGTAATATGCGTCAACCGGGTCCTTGTAAACGGCAAGGTCATACTGTTCAACCGTTATATCGGCAGGCGGGGCGGTTTCGAGCGTTACGGGTATATCGGTAAAACGCTCGTTTGCAAAGGCGTTCAAAACGTCCTCGCGCGCCTTTGTCACGTCGTTGTTAAAGCCTGTATGCCCCGGCCAGATCGTCGCTTCGTTGTTGTCGCGCACCTCAACGTAATGACCCACAAGCTCGCCGTGGACCTTAACGCCGAACTGCCAAAGCTGTTCGTCAAGCTTTGCCCGGTCGATATTTGCCACGGGCACAACCGTGTGACGCCCGAAAAGCAGCTTTATGCCCTTTAAGGTATCCGAAAACGAATTTCCCGATTTTGCGTAATTAAATGCCTTTTTCGCCGTTTCCTCGGGGCTTGCCGAAAGCCCGATGTCGGCGCCGTTTATTTCAAACGTTTCATCGCCGTTTTTAAGCGTGACCGTCTGGTCCTCAAAAAGGTATGTTCCGTTTATTGCGTTAAGCGCTTCATCGTACGTCATTCCGCCCACGTTAAGCGTTTCTATATAGACGTTCCCGGCTATAACGTCGGACGGCAGCGTTGCCGCAGATATTATGTACAGCACAACAAAAATACCCGCTGCCGCTGCCGCGGATATAATTGCCGGTTTGCGCGCTTTTTTGAAAAACGATGCGGCCGAACGCGCAAATGCCGTGTTTTTTTTCTTTTTGCCGTCTTTGCCGTCATCGTAAACAGGCGGCGCGGGCGCGTCGTCAAGATAGGGATTTACCTCGTCGTCCTCCGTGCCGAGCACGTCCTCGCGGGAGAACGTTACAGGCGGAAAATCATCGTCCAAACCGTCGGAAGCGCTATCTTCGCCGTTGCCGGGTAAATCGTTGTCTTCGTTCTGAGATATGCCTGCGGCAGCGGCTTTTATCGCAGCCGTGTCTATTTTCTGCGTATCGCCGCCGTTTTCGGGGCCGGCGGCATCCTGCGGAACGCTTTC
Organism: Candidatus Ornithomonoglobus intestinigallinarum; assembly: GCA_018715365.1. Taxonomy (GTDB): domain Bacteria; phylum Bacillota; class Clostridia; order UBA1381; family UBA1381; genus Ornithomonoglobus_A; species Ornithomonoglobus_A intestinigallinarum. Next base: position 29,312 of record DVLU01000073.1, read on the forward strand.
AGCCGAAACGTTTTCCGCAACCTCCGATATAATTTCCTTTGCGTCTTTCCCGAAAATCGTCGGAGCGTCTGAGAATGTCATATTCGTGTCGGTGTTAGGGGTGTTTTGTTCTGCCATAAAAACTCCTTTGTCTTTCACTTCATATGTTCTTCGTTTTAAGCGCTGCGTTAAAAGAAACGCAGGAATTCGTCAAGATAGAGAGAATATTCCTTTAAAAACGCGCGTATGCGGCGGTTTTTTGAAAGCAGCTTAAAGGTGCGCTCAACGTTTTTGACAAACGCCGGCGAAAAATCCTCAAGCATGAAGCCGCGCGCCAAACGGCATATGCCCTTTGCCCGCGGGTCGATTATAATCTCAAGCTCGCCGTCGCCGTTTATATACGGCGTAAGCGGAAATATCCTGCATGCGAGCGGACGCTCAAAGCGGTCGCAGCTGCCGCTGCAAAGAGCAAGCTTAACGGTGCGGCGCACGCCTTCAAATTCATACGTAAGGTCTGTCGGCTCGATTTTTATCCAGTCTGGCTCGAGCAGCCTGTAAACGGCTTCCTCCCCGGGGAATAAAAACATTCCGGAATCATCGCCCTTGCAGCACGCGCTGCCGCACAAAAGTCCGCAGTCGGCCTTTATCGGTGTAACGTCGTCAAAGAGCTTGTAAAGCTGAAGATATACATACGCGCTTTTCATACAGTATATTCCTTCTCCCGTTTTTTAATCATATTGTTTATACTGATATTATAGCATATACAAAAGATCAAAACAATACTTTATTTTATATGTTTTTATGGTCTGCATTTTGAGCGGTTTTATTAAAATAAACGAAGATGTTAAAAAAAATTTTAAACGCATAACACAAATGTAAAAGGCGTGTAATATAAGCTTTTGCGCCGTTTATCTGTCGCTGTAATGATAGCGGCAGGCGAGTATGTAAATATTGTTTTCGTCAAGCTTGTATATAAGCCTGTCCTTGTCGTTTATGCGCCTGCTCCAAAATCCCGCAAAGTCTCCCACAAGCAGCTCCGGCTTTCCTATGCCGCTGTTGCCGTTCCGGGAAATGTCATCAAGCAGCGCATTTATTTTTTTGAGCGTCTTTTTGTCCTCGGTCTGCCAATAAACGTAGTCCTTCCAGCCGTTTTCGGTAAAAAGCTTATTCATCTCCGTCCTCCGTTATAAGCTCATGCTTTACGGCGGCGCCGCTCTCAAGCTGCCTTTTAGATTCCGCAAGCCAGTCGTAATTTGCCCTGTCTTTTATTAAATATAAATTTTCCGTAAGATTATTATATGATTCTTCGGACATCATAACTATGTTTTTGTTGTTTTTGCGCGTAACTATCATCGTTTCGTAATCATCTGTTATCCTGTCAAAATGCTTCTTCATGTTGTCGCGAAGATTTGTGTAATTTACAGCCAGCATAAAAATCCCTCCAAACAAGTACGGTTTTCTGTACTTGCATTATAGCATATTATATGCGTTATGTCAACAGCATATTCGCCGGATATAACACAAATGTAAAAGGCGTGTAATATTTTATATTTGACAAATCTTTGTTTTGGCGGTATAATAATAAAATGTACCGGCACAGGCACAATATATACGGGTACACGGGAGTTTTCCCGCAAAAAACGAACAAAATATCGGAGGTAACCATGCCACGTAAAAAAGATTACGGCAACGACAGCATAACAAGCCTTAAGGGCGCGGACAGAGTCAGGAAGCGCCCGGCTGTAATATTCGGCTCGGACGGCCTTGAGGGCTGCGAGCACTCATTTTTTGAAATACTCTCAAATTCGATAGACGAAGCAAGAGAGGGCTACGGCGATCTTATAGAGGTCACCGTCTTTAAAGACAATTCAATAGAGGTAAAGGACAACGGCAGAGGCGTACCGCTCGATTACAACGAAAAGGAGGGCCGCTACAATTGGGAGCTTGTCTATTGCGAGCTCTATGCCGGCGGCAAATACAACAACAACAAGGGCGGTATGTATGAATACAGCCTCGGGCTTAACGGTCTCGGCGCATGCGCAACTCAGTACAGCAGCGAGTATATGGACGTTGAGGTAATACGCGACAAAACAAAATATACGCTCCATTTTGAAAAGGGCGAAAATATAGGCGGCTTAAAGAAGGAGCCGGTGCGCACAACAAAAACGGGCACAACGCAGCGCTGGAAGCCCGATACGGACGTTTTTACCGATATTTCGATACCGCATGAATTTTTTGAGGATATACTAAACAAGCAGGCAATGGTAAACGCCGGCCTTAAATTTATCCTGTACACCGAAACGGATACGGGAATGTCCATGCACGAATATTATTACGAAAACGGCATAGTCGATTACCTTAAGGAAACCGTCGGCGAGGAGGCGTTCACCGGGGTGGAGAGCTGGGAATGCGAGCGCGAGGGCCGCGACAGGGAGGATAAAGAGGATTACAGAATGAAAATGCAGGTTGCGTTCTGCTTTTCAAACAAGGTAAACCTTATAGAATATTACCATAATTCAAGCTATCTCGAGCACGGCGGCTCACCCGACAAGGCCGTGAGAAACGCCTTTGTTTACGCAATAGACCACTATATAAAGCAAAACGGCAAATACAATAAAAACGAATCGAAAATAAACTTTACGGACGTTGCCGACTGCCTTGCTATAGTCATAAGCTCGTTCTCGACGCAGACAAGCTATGAAAACCAGACGAAAAAGGCTATAAACAATAAGTTTATACAGGACGCCATGACGGAATTTCTGCGCCACCAGCTTGAGGTCTATATGATAGAAAACAAGGTGGACGCTGAAAAAATAGCAAATCAATGCCTTGTAAACAAGCGAAGCCGCGAAAATGCCGAAAAGGCGCGCGTTGATATAAAGAAAAAGCTTACGGGCTCGATGGACGTAACAAACAGGGTTGCAAAGTTTGTCGACTGCCGCTCAAAGGACGTTGAAAAACGCGAGGTGTATATAGTCGAGGGAGATTCGGCGCTCGGGTCGTGCAAGCTTGCAAGGGACCCGTCCTTCCAGGCGATAATGCCCATACGCGGAAAAATATTAAATTGCTTGAAAGCCGACTACCCCAAGATATTCAAAAGCGACGTTATAGTCGATCTTATAAAGGTTCTCGGCTGCGGCGTGGAGATAAAGTCAAAGCACAACAAAAATCTCGACAGCTTCAGCCTCGACAATCTGCGCTGGAACAAGATAATAATCTGCACCGACGCCGACGTTGACGGCTTCCAGATACGCACGCTCATTTTAACGATGATCTACCGCCTTGCTCCGACGCTTATAGAGGCGGGCAAGGTGTATATAGCGGAATCGCCGCTTTATGAAATAACGGTGACAAAAACAAAGCGTAAGGGCGAAAAGCTCTTTGCCTACAGCGACGGCGAAAAGGAGGCCATACTTTCAAAGCTTGAATCGGAGGGCGTTGAAAGAGATGCGTGCGAGCTTCAGCGGTCAAAGGGTCTGGGCGAAAACCAGCCCGAGATGATGAGCCTTACAACAATGCACCCGGCAACGCGCAGGCTCATACGCGTAACTCCGGAAAACGCCGAAAGGACGGCAGCGATGTTTGATATTCTTTTGGGCGACAACATAGACAGCCGAAAGGAATATATAGCCGATAACGGCGGCAGATATATGGAGCTTCTCGATATATCGTGATCAAAGCTTTTGTTTAATGCGGTTTAACGGAAAGGAAAAATTGTTTTGGCAAGAAGAAAAAAGAACGAAGAAGTAATTATTGAGGCGCCGATAGACGAGCAGCCCATAACGAGGACGCTTGAGGAAAATTATATGCCGTATGCGATGAGCGTTATAGTTTCGAGAGCGATACCGGAAATCGACGGCTTAAAGCCGGCGCACAGGAAGCTTTTGTACACCATGTATAAAATGGGGCTTTTGGGCGGCAAGCTCACAAAATCGGCAAACGTCGTGGGACAGACGATGAAGCTGAACCCGCACGGCGACGCGGCGATATACGAAACGCTTGTAAGGCTTACGCGCGGCAACGAAGCGCTGCTTCATCCGCTTGTGGAGTCGAAGGGAAATTTCGGAAAGCAGTATTCGCGCGATATGGCTTATGCCGCGTCGCGTTATACGGAGGTCCGCCTGGAGCCGATATGCCGCGAGCTTTTCGGGGACATAAACAAAAATACCGTTGAATTTGTGGATAACTACGACGGCGAGCTGAAGGAGCCGACGCTTCTGCCGGCGGCGTTTCCGAATATTCTCGTAAACCCGAACCAGGGCATAGCCGTCGGCATGGCGAGCAATATCTGTTCGTTTAATCTGCGCGAAACGTGCGCGGCAACGATAGCGTATCTTAAAAACGCCAAAATCGATACGGCAGCCATAATGGAAATAATGCCCGCTCCCGATTTTTCGATGGGCGCCGAGCTTGTCTATAACAGCGATGAGATGGCAAAAATATACGAAACGGGACGCGGCAGCTTTAAATTAAGGGCAAAATACGCCTACGACAAGCAGAATAACTGCATAGAAATAACGGAGATACCGTATACGACAACGTCGGAGGCGATAATTTCAAAAATAATGGAGCTTATAAAGGCAAATAAGCTGAAGGAAATTTCCGACGCACGCGACGAAACCGGTCTTGACGGCTTCAAAATAACGATAGACTTAAAGCGCGGCACCGATCCCGACGCGCTTATGCTAAAGCTTTTCAAGCTTACCCCGCTTGAGGATTCGTTCAGCTGCAACTTTAATATACTGATAAACAACCGCCCGATGGTGCTCGGCGTAAAAGAGATAATAGAGCAGTGGGTGCTTTTCAGAATGGGCTGCATAAAAAACAGCCTTCGCTACGATATAACAAAAAAAAGCGAGAAGCTGCATCTTTTGAACGGCCTTAAGAAAATCCTGCTCGATATCGATAAGGCGATAGCGATAATCCGCCATACGGAGCGCGAGCAGGACGTTGTTCCGAACCTGATGGAGGGCTTCGGCATAGACGAGCTCCAGGCGGAATATATAGCCGAAATAAAGCTCAGGAATCTTAATAAGGAATATATCCTTAACAGGACCTCGGAAACGGAAAAGCTTATCGAGGAGCTTGCCGAGCTTAACAGGATAATAGAAAGCGATAAGGAAATAAAAAAGCTTATTGCGGCGCAGCTTAAGGAAATATCAAAAAAATACGGCGCGGACAGAAAAACGCAGCTTGTGAGCGGCGAGTCGCTTGAGGAATACAAGGAGGAGGAGCATATAGACGATTATGCGCTTACAATATTCTTCACAAAGGAAAACTATATCAAAAAAGTAAGCGCCGCATCGCTCCGTTCAACAACCGCCGAGCAGAAGCTTAAAGAGGACGATTTTGTTGCGCAGGAGATAGAAACAACAAACAAATCGGAGCTGCTGTTCTTTTCCGACAAGTGCGCCGTTTACAAAATGAAAACGTATGACCTGCCCGACGGCAAGGTGAGCGCGATGGGCGAATATCTGCCGGGGCTTTTGGAGCTTGACGAAAACGAAAAAATATTATATACTGTAGTTACGGCCGATTACGGCGGCATGATGCTTTTTGCGTTTGAGAACGGCAAAATGGCAAAGGTCGAGGTTAAAAATTACTTCACAAAAACTAACAGGAAAAAGCTTATAGGAGCATACAGCGATAAATCGCCGATATGCGGCATAAAATTCCTTGAGGAGGATAGGGATATTGCCGCATTCACGGACAATAACAAGCTGCTTTGCGTAAATACCGAAAAAATACCGCTCAAGGCAACAAAGAGCACGCAGGGCGTACAGGTTATGACGCTTCGCAAAAAAGGCTCGAAGCTTGTTAAAATCATGTTTGCCGAGGATTGCGGCATAGATGACTTAAAGCATTACACCGCACGGAATATCCCGGCGGCGGGCAGCTTTTTAAAGCAGGAGGACAGCCAGCTGAGCCTTATATAACGGCTGATAAAACAGTAAAATGAGATAAAAAGAGCGGCCGGCGTGTTTGCGGCGGCTGCGGGAAAGGATAGATGACAAATGTTGACACCCGAGGAAAAGGAAAAGCTCAAGGAGCGCTTTCAGCATAAGGCCGAGGGGCTTTACGTCCCGTTTCCGCGCGAAACGTTCAAGCAGTACGGCGTAAAGCGCGGACTGAGAAACGACGACGGCACGGGCGTTATTGCCGGGCTTACGTCAATAGGCGCCGTTATAGGCTACTATATAGACGACGGCGAAAAGATACCCACGGAGGGGCACTTAAGATACAGGGGCTATGACATAATGGACCTTGTCCACCATGCAGAGGAGGAAAAGCGCTTCGGCTTTGAGGAGGTAGTGTATCTGCTGCTTTTCGGCAGCCTGCCCGATAAAGAAACGCTTGCCGATTTTACGCGCCTTATAGGCAATCTCAGAAAGCTCCCCAAGGGCTTTGCGGAGGACATGATATTAAAAGCGCCGAGCAAGGACATAATGAATAAAATGGCAAGAAGCGTGCTTGCATCGTATTCATATGATGAAAACCCCGATGAAATAAGCGCCGGAAATATCCTGCGCCAGTCGATAGAGCTTATCGCAAGGCTGCCGGTTATGGCGGCATACGGCTATCAGGCAAAGAGCCATTACCATGACGGCAACAGCCTGTATCTCCATTCGCCGCAGCTCGGCATTTCAACGGCTGAAAACTTTTTATATATGATGCGCAAGGATAATCAATATACGCGAGAGGAAGCCGAAATGCTTGACGTGCTGCTTATGATACACGCCGAGCACGGCGGCGGCAACAACTCAACGTTTACAACAAGAGTCGTTTCGTCGTCCGGCACGGATACGTACAGCGCAATAGCGGCCGCCATAGGTTCGCTCAAGGGACCGAAGCACGGCGGCGCAAACGCCAAGGTCATGGGCATGATGTCCGAAATAGAGGAAAACGTAAAGCACTGGGAGAGCGACGGCGAGGTTAAGGATTATCTTGCAAAGATAATGCGCAAGGAGGCGTTCGACAGGGAAGGCCTTATATACGGCATGGGTCATGCTATTTATACATACAGCGACCCGAGGTGCATACTGCTTAAGGAGCGCGCCGAAAAGCTCGTTAAGCAGAAGCCGGAATTCGAACGCGAATTTAATTTGTATAAGGCGGTTGAGCGCTTAACTCCGGAGGTGTTCGCCGAGGTTAAGAAGAACAATAAGGTTATGTGCGCAAACGTCGATATGTATTCGGGATTTGTATATAAAATGCTCGGCATATCGTCGGATATGTTCACACCGCTGTTTGCGATGTCGAGATGCGTCGGCTGGTGCGCGCACAGGCTTGAGGAAACGCTCGGCTGCTCGCGCATTATCCGCCCCGCATATAAATCGCTTATAAAGTCGAGAGCGTACAAAACACTCGAGGAAAGATAATTTTTACGGTGTTCCGAAGGGGCGCCGCACGTAAAAAAGAAAAAAACATATCCATATGAGGTTACGGAAATGAATAACAAAGTAAATATTTTGGGCGTTAAAATCGACATGGTAAACATCGATGAGGCGGCGGACAAAATAATGGGCTTTTTCAATGAGCCGCGCCTTCATGCCGTTTTCACGCCCAATTCCGAAATAGTAATGGAGGCGTATAAGGACGAAGGCTTCTGCGCCGTATTAAATTCCGCCGACCTGCTTACGGCAGACGGCATAGGCGTCGTTTACGCATCGCGTATATTAAAAAAGCCGATAAGCGAACGCGCCGCGGGCTACGATATAGCGCGCAGGGTGCTTGAAAAGCTTAATTACACAAACCATAAGCTTTTCCTTTTCGGCGGGAAGCCCGGCGTTGCCGAAGAAGCGGCCGAAAACCTTAAAAAGGAATATAAGGAGCTTAATATAGCCGGTATGCGGAACGGTTATTTTAAGCCCGAGGACGAGCCCGGGATCGTAAAAGAAATAAACGATTCGGGAGCCGATATAATATTCGTTTGCCTCGGCGCCCCGAAGCAGGAGAAATGGATAAACGCGCATAAGGATGAGCTTAACGCGCGTGTTGCGATGGGAATAGGCGGAAGCCTTGACGTATTTGCCGGCAGAGCGGAGCGCGCGCCCGAATTTTGGTGCAAGCTCGGTCTTGAATGGTTCTACCGCCTTGTTAAGGAACCGTGGCGCGCCGGCAGAATGATGAGCCTTCCGAAGTTTGCGGCGACCGTTATGGCAAAGGGCAAAAAATACAAGCAGGACGGAGAATAAAAAATGGGTGTACTTATAGCCGTTGACGGCGTTGACGCAAGCGGCAAGCAGACGCAGACGGAGCTTTTAAAAAGCCATCTTGAGCGCGAACGCGCCGTAAGGCTTGTGTCGTTCCCGGCGTATGAGAGCCGCTCGTCGGAGCTTGTCAAGATGTACCTTAACGGTGATTTCGGAAAAAATCCCGAGGACGTAAACGCTTATGCCGCGTCCGTATTTTTTGCCGCGGACAGGTATGCGACGTTTAAATCCGACTGGGGACGCGATTACGCCGGTGGGAAAATCATAATAGCGGACAGATACGTTTCGTCAAACATGATTCATCAGGCGGGGAAAATAGACGATCCGGAAGGAAAAGAAAAATTTCTCGAATGGCTCCATGATCTTGAATACAATAAATTGGGTCTTCCAAAGCCAGATATTACAATATTTCTCGATATGCCGCCCGAGTACGGCGCAAGGCTCATGCGCGGGCGCGCAAACAAAATAACGGGCAGGGACGACCGCGATATTCACGAGAGCAATGCCGGCTACCTGAAAAGGAGCTACGATAACGCGCTGTTTGCCGCCAAAAACCGCGGCTGGCATATTATACCGTGCGTTAAAAACGGCGCCGTGCGCAGCATAGAGGACATTCACGGGGAGATATATAAAACCGTAACGGATATGCCCTTTTTTGCGGATAAAGCCGGGCTTTAAACAAAGAAAAGCGATATATAAAATTTGTTCATAGGGGCTGCTCCGAAATCGGGCAGCCCCTATGCTGTTCTTAATGCGGCAGGTCTGAATTGTCAAGCGGTATTGTATAGATATATTTCCCCTTGCCGGCGGTTTCGGAAAAGCCGTTCGGCAATTTTATTTCCGCCGTTGTTCCCTCCGGTATTTCAAATTCAAAATGCACCGTATCGCCGTCAATGCGCCAGCGCGACGCAAGCAGCCCGCGCCGCGTTTCGATCGATGTATCGGCAAAGCCCATGCGGCTGTCGGGAACGGGAGCCGCTTTGATATGCGTATAGCCCGCGCCGTCCTCCATGATTTTTATGCCGCCCGTATTTGCGAATATCCAGTCAAATACGGCTCCGTATGCGTAATGATTATACGAATTCATATCGCTGCTCCAGAACGTGCCGTCCTCGCGTATTCCGTCCCAGTGCTCCCACATTGTTGTTGCGCCGTGATTTACCGAGAACAGCCACGACGGGAACCGCTCCTGAAACAACAGGTCGTATGCAATGTCGGTATAACCGTTATCCGAAAGAGCATGGAGAAGATACGGCGTTCCCACAAAGCCCGTTGTAAGGCGCGTGCCGTTTTTGCGGACCGCTTCGGCAAGATAATCCGCCGTTTTCTGCCTGTCGCCGCAAAGGTCAAAATGCAGCGCAAGCACGCAGGCCGTCTGCGTTTTCGGTATCGGCAGCCCGTCGCCGCCGATAAAGCGCGATTTAAACGCGGCAGCGGCGTTTTTATAAAGCGTTTCGTATTTTGTCATATCGCGTCCGAGCACACGCCCGGCTTTTACAAACAGCTTTGTGCTGTATGCAAAAAACGCCGACGCAATATAATCCTGCGGCGTTGCGCCTATGTAATCATCGCCGCCCGCCTGCTCGCTGCCGTCCATCGCAAGCCAGTCGCCGTAGTGGTCGCCGCCGAGCCACAAAAATTCCTCGCTGCCTGCCGAGTGCATATATTCTATCCAGCCCTTCATGCTGTCGAATTGATCCTCGAGTATTTTTTTGTTCCCGTAGGCAAGATATATTTCCCACGGGCATATGACGGCCGCGTCGCCCCATGCTGCCGATACCTTTGTCGGCGTACTGAGCTTTACAAGCGGCGCGATACCGTACACCTCGCCGTTTTCGCCCTGCGTAAGCGCAAGGTCGGCAAGCCATTTTTCAAAGAATTTTTCAATATCGAAATTTATTGCCGCGGTGCGGACAAATACCTGCGCGTCGCCCGTCCAGCCAAGGCGCTCGTCGCGCTGCGGGCAGTCGGTCGGTACGTCTATGTAATTGCTTTTCTGACCCCATATGATATTATGGTACAGCTTATTTATTTTTTCGTTCCCGCACACAAAACGCCCTGTGCGCTTTATATCGGAATTGACGGCAATTGCTTTAAAATCATCAAGGCAAATTTCGTCGGACGGAAATTCGTCCAATCTTATATACCTGAAGCCCTGCCATGTGAACATCGGCTTAAACGTTTCCCGGCCCTCGCCGGAAAGGATGTACGTATTCCGCTGCTTTGCGCCTCTGAGGTTTTCCGTGTAGAAATTGCCGTCTTTGTCAAGCACCTCCGCGTGGCTTATTGTGACTCTGCCGCCGCGTTTCCCGGATACGGAAACGGCAGCATAGCCGGACATATTCTGACCGAAATCGATAACGCGCTCGCCCTTCGGCGTAACAAAATATTTTACGGGCCTTAAAATTTCATGCTCCGTAACCTTTTCGCCCTGCTGCGGCACAAGCTTTGTATTCACGTTATCGCATACAGCCGCGCCGAGCTCACGCACGGGTGCGGTCATATCAACGGTTTCCCCGTCATAAATCTGCGAAAACGTTATGCGGCACGTTCTTACATTTGTATTTTCGTCGGATATGATCACCTCGGTTTCGCCGTTTTCATACGTTATTTCAAGTGAATAAATAACGCTTATGTGATCGGAAAAGCTGTTTTTTAAGCGCTCGTAGCCGATCACCCCAACAGCCCAGCCCTCCGCGCATACAAGGCACAGCTCGCTGTCGGCGCGAAGCATTGCCGTAACGTCGTATTCCTGGTACTGTATGCGCCTGTCATACTGCGTCCAGTACGGCGTAAAAAGCTCGTTCCCAACGCGCTCGCCGTTTATAAATGGGGTATACATGCCGACGGCGCTTGCGTAAAGCAGCGCTTTTTTAACGACGCCGTTTATGCGGAACCGCCTGTAGAATACGGGGCAGAAGCCCTCCTCGTTTACGGGGCTTTTTATCCATGATGCTTTATTGTTCATAATTATTATAATTAACTCCTTTCACTGCTGTTTTGTATGTTTTAATTATATTCGATTGCGGCGGCCGTGTAAATGTATATAAGAATGAATTTTTGTAAAAATGTACGATTTTTTTCTTGACAAATTTACTGCGCGGCTTTATAATCGTATTATGAAGGGGAGCGGAGGAAAAATGCTTAAGCTTGAAAATATTTCGCCGTATGTAAGATACGTAAATTATTACGTGCCGCTTTTTACGTATACGGAGAAGGAGCGCGTCATATACGACCATGAATTTATGTATGTAAAAGACGGCTCCGTTGAAATGAATTACGGCGGCAAAAGGTTTTTATTGAACCGCGGCGATATTTTTTATATCAGCCCGTTTGTGAAAAATTATATAAGCGTAAGGGCGGAGCGCGGGTTTAAAACTCACTGCATACATTTCGACTGGACAAGCGGCGAGCCGGAATATGATTTCAGGGCGGAGGATTTTTATATGGGCGCGGTAAAGGACGGGGAACGGGAAAAACGGCTTTTGGCGCGTCCCGATATATCACCGTCGGATTTTAACGTGCCGCGTCTTATGCGCGGCGCCGGAGCCGAGGCGGGGGAGCTTTTCGGCAGCTGCTATTACGCGTATATAAACGCCGCGCCGTATTCGCGCCTTAAGCTTAAAGCGCTTTTTACGGATATTATCGCCGAGCTTGCGAGGCTGTATTCCGACGGCACGCCGTTTATTCATCCGAAGGTTGCCGCCGCCGTCGGGTATATACAAAAGAATTACGGCAGACGCGTGGAAGTGCCGGAGCTTGCGGAAAAATACGGACTGTCGCCGAAATATTTCGGAACGATATTCAAAGCTGCAACAGGCAGGAGCGTAAACGAATTTACGGCGGAAACGCGCCTTGCCGCGGCAAAAGAGATGCTTGTCGGTTCTGATATGCCGGTGGGGGAAATAGCGGAAAAAACGGGCTTCGGCAGTCTTTATTATTTTTCAAAATGCTTTAAAAAGCACGAACGCGTCACGCCGTCGGAATTCAGGCGCAGGAGCAGGAAAACATAATGGCGCAAAAGGGCGCGCAAAATAAAAAAAGCCCCATAAAGGGTAAGAGGCCTGCCCGTTTTTAAAGCTTTAAAAACGAGCAGGCTGTAAGCGGTTATTTAAAATATTAAATTGTGCAGAATTGTCGTGTAAATGTATGTATTATACATTTATACATCGACCAATCCTCTATGGTACTTAAATTATACCATATGATTTTAACCGTGTCAATACCTTTTGAAAATATTTTTATATATTTTTTTACACAGGATTTATTACCGACAGCGCCGAGAAGCCCTTTTTGAAATGATTGTCAAATCTCTTTTTGACGTCGTCAAAGCTTACCGACTTGTATACCCTGTCATAATTGAAATAATCAACTCCGGCAAGCGCGTCCGACAAAAATTCGTGCGCATAGCTTTCAACGCCGTTCATCGAACGGATATAGTGCCCCCAAAGCACTTTTTTCGTGCGTTCGAAATCCTCCTCGGAAAGACCCTCCCTGCGGATGCGCTCTATTTCGTCAAGCGCTTCGGCATACACTCTTTTCGGGTCCTTCGATTCGCCGCTTACCGACGAATAGGCGTAATCGGGCTGTGCGGTGTATTCGTAGGAATAGTTCGTCGTTATAAGCCCTTCCTCGTAGAGCTTTTTGTAAAGACGCGAGCTTTTGCCGAATATCATGCGGAGCAGTATTTCCGTTTCGGTGTCCTTTTTGGAGAGCTCGTCCCCCGAAAAGCCCGTGTCATTATCCTTCCAGCCGAACATAAACAGCGGTGCGGAAACGCTGAGAGACTGCTCCGCGTAATCTTTTGCGATTTCCGGCGGCTCTTGCGGATAGAGCTTTTTTATTTCCTCATTAAACGGCTCGTTTTTCTTAACGGAAGCCGATATAAGATTTGCGGTGCTGTGCGGCTCAACATCGCCGACAACAACTATTGTCATATTTGATAAATTATAAAATGTATTATAGCATTTATAAAGGTAATCGGCTGTTATATGGCTTATGCTCTCAACGGTACCCGCGATTTCAAGCTTAACGGGGTGCTTCTGATAGAGGCAGTTGAGGAAATTAAAGAACACCTTCCAGTCGCCGTCGTCGTCGTACATTTTTATTTCCTGACCGATTATGCCCTGTTCCTTTTGAACGCTTTCGGGCGTAAAATACGGCGTCTGGACGTAATCCATAAGCGTTTTCAGGTTTTCCTCAAAATGCGACGTGCACGAAAACAAATATGCGGTCATATTAAACGACGTAAACGCGTTTGCGCTTGCTCCGAACTTTGTGAATTTGTCAAAGACGTTTGAGCCGTCCGGCATATCAAACATTTTATGCTCGAGATAATGCGCGATACCGTCGGGGACCTCCGTTATTTCCGTTTCGCCGGGGACGATGAATTTTGAATCGACGCTGCCGTAGTTTGTGCCGAATATGGCATATGTTTTGCTGTAGTCCTTTTTCGGGACAATATACACGCGAAGCCCAGAAGGATGTACTCCCGAATAAAGCTCCTCGTTTGTCAGATCATTTTTTGAATATTTAAGCTCCATGGCTTTCGTCCCCCTTTCCTTTGAGGAAATAAACAGTGTCAAGCTCGAGTTTTGCCGCGGCCTTTGCCGCATCCTCGGGTGTAACGGCGAGTATCTGCTGCTTTACGGTTTCTATATCGCGGTTTGTGCCGCTGATATATTCGCCGAGATAAAATTCCCTCATTGCCCGCGGGTTGTCGTAATAGCCCTCGAGCGCGTTTATGATTGCGCTTACCGACGCGTTGAATTCATGCTCCGTTATATTGCCTTTTTTTATTTCCTCAAGCTGCGCAAGCGTTTCGTCGCGAGCGCTTTCGAAGTTTTGAAATTCTATTCCGGCCTGCGCTATAAGCAGCCCCTTGAGCGTTTCGGGCTGCGACATCGCATAATACGCAAGGCTCAGCTTTTCGCGCACGTTGTTGAAAAGCTTTGAATGAGCGCCCGCGCCGAATATGCTGTTCATAACGGTAAACGCGGGGAAATCCGCGTCGGTCGGGCGGATATTTGTACGAAAGCCTATTGCAAGCTTGCCCTGCGTAATGTCCATTTCCTCCGTTACGTTTTTTACGGGCGATGAATTTTTTAGTATTTCGGTCTGCGGCAGCACGGGCGTTGTGAATTCCATGCCCTTTATATAGCCGCGCACAAGCTCCGCGGCCTCGTCGGCGTCCGCGTCGCCGCAGATGTATATGTCTATCGGCGAGGAGGTTATGATTGACCTGTAATAGCTGTAAAGCGATTTTGCGCCTATGGCGTCAACGCCCTCGGCAGTTCCCAGACGCGGCACGGCAAACGCTTCGCCCGCGCACATTTCTTCAATGCAGCGCTTTGACGCATAGCTTTGCTTGTCGTTCATGGAAGCAAGTATTCTGTTTTTTGCGTTTGCTTTTTCCTGCTCGAGTATTGCTTCGTCAAACGCGCCGTCCTTTGCGTTCGGTTCGAACGCGGCGGAAAGCATGAGCTTCAAAAGCTCCGAAAGCGGTTTTCCGCCGTCGGGCGAATATTTATCGGATATTGTTTCGGCATCGAAATAAATTATATGATCCTCACCGCGCTTTGTAACCGTGCCGCAGAACCATGCACCGTATAAATTTTCAAGATATTTTGACACCGCCTCCGCATCGGGGCACAGCCTGCAGCCGCGGCACAGCAAAAAAGGAAGGACGGCGTTCATAGACGCCTCCTCTTTGCGCAGCGGGCGGTGAATATACAGCCCCACCGTTGTGGTTTTAAGCTTTGTCATAGGTATATATTTCAGCGTTATGCTGTCGTTTATGCTTATTTCCCGCATATAATGTCTGTCCTTTCCGTTAAAAGATTAACAAATGATTCTTATTATATATTACTCTATTTTTTTTGATATGTCAACCCGTAAAAATAGATATTTCCTCAAGCGTTATATTTTTATGGAGCGCAAGATTTATCCCGCCCGCGATCGCTTCGGCGCACTTTTTTATAACAAGGTCAATATCCTTTGTTGTAACAAGCAGCGGTTCGCCGGAGGGCACGGAATCGGAAATGTTGCGTGCGTCCGTCACGGTCGGCACGCCTATTGCAATGACGTTTGTGCCGAGCGTTTTTGAATTTATACCCGCCCTGTCGTTGCCGACGCCGGCGCCGGGCTGTATGCCTGCGTTGCTTATCTGTATCGTGTTCGCAACGCGGCTCATGTCTGCCGACGCAAGCGCGTCAACGGCAATAACAAGTTCCGGCTTAAGAACGGACACAATACCCTTTATCGTTTCCGACGTTTCCATGCCTGTCGTTCCGAGTACGCCGGGCGTCACGGCGCATACGCCGCTTATCCCGTTTCCGAGGCATTCCTTCAAATGCTTTTTTAAATGGTGCGTCACCATAATATGCGAAACTGTTTCAACGCCGAGTGCGTCGGGCGTTACGCCGCTGTTGCCGAGCCCCGCGACAAGCGTGAGCGAATTTTCGTTTATATCGGCCATTTTTCCGAGCTCCCCGGCAATAACGGCGCAGATTTCCTTTTCGTCCGCGCCGTATTTAAGGCCGGGACATTCTATTGTAATATAGCTTCCCGCCGCCTTGCCGATCGCCTTTTCGCCCTGCTCGTTCAATACGTCCACTTTTGTTACCGCCGCGCCGCCGCGTTTGTATTCCGATACGGCAACGCCGCTTATTTCCTTTCCGTCGGCGCTTGACAGCTTATGCGCCTCAAGCGCAAGGTCCGTGCGTATGCTTTTTGCCATTTGGCATACCTCCGTTTTTTTGATTTAGCTTTTGTAAAAACGAAATAAATATACATAAACGGCCGCCCTTGGGGAAACGCTTCGGCGCGTCTTTTATTCTATGCTTGCCAAAAACCTGCTCGGCGACACGCCCGTCTGTTTTTTGAACGTTTTGTAAAACACGGAATAATCGTTAAAGCCGCAGTCAAAGCAGACGGCCTTCGGGGAGGAGCTGTCAAGCAGCAGCGACTTTGCGAGATTTATCCGCCGTATGTTTATAAATTCCCCGACGCTGTACCCCGTTGTTTCCTTAAACATATGGCAGAGATAATATTTGCTTATGTAAAATTTTTCGCATATATCGTCAAGCGTAATGTCGGCGGGGATCGTATCGTCTATAAACCGTATTATATCCGATACCTTCTTATTTAAGCCCTCGTTTGCGGAGGCGTTTTTCGCCATGCGCTTGTAGGCGTTGTTTATCTGCACCATAAGCTGGATTATATACGTTTTTGCCATTATGTCGCTTTCGGGCAGACGGTTTACTATGTAATACGGTAGCTTATCAAAAAATTCGCCTATTTTAAGCTCTGCGGTAAGCTCCCTGTCGATTTTGTTGTATTCCCCCGCAACGCGCGAACGCGAAAAATATGCCAGATTTACTCCGGAATATTTCAAATATTGCTGCGAGACCTGTACAAAATGGCGCTCATACCGTGTTTTGGGAACGCAGTGTATGCTGTGCACTTCTCCGGGACGCGTAACAAAAAGATCGCCGTCCGATAATTCGTATTCATTGTTTTCAACAATAAATTTTCCGCGCGCATGTATGAAATACATCACTTCGTAGTATTTGTGCGTGTGCGTCGGAACAGTCACGCCGCCCGTATCGCTGTAGCTGTACAAATAGTCGTTATGCCTGAAGGAAATCATCATCACTCACCTCATGTTTATTATATCATAAAACCGCAATTTTTGCAATCAAAAAAACAATGCCGGCAAATACAAGGCAATATAATTGTGTTATGATATTTATATAATATTCAAACGCTCCCGTGTGCTTTTTAAAACAAAATGCACTATCCGCGCATAGGGAGAGCGCGGACGGGAGCGTTTGGGATTATTTTCGATTAAGGAGGAGAGAGACTGATGAGGAAAAAACTATCGGTCATTTTATCGCTTGTGATGGCGCTGCAGCTTATTCTTGCCGCGGCACCCGTCTTTGCCGAGGGCGAAACGGAAAACGAAGGCATATACACTGCGCCCGAGTCACCGGCTGTGACCTATAACATGAATCTTGACTGGAAGTATTATTCCACAGGCGGCGACTATGCGATTCCTGACGTTATTGCGGGCGAGGTCGACGGCACGGTTGACGCAAACGGCAAGCATTTTTACGAAACCGATTTTGACGATGCGTCGTGGGAAACGGTCAGCATACCTCATGCCGTAAACGGCGACAACGCGTTTATGAACGCGATAACCGACGCCGGCGGCGGCTACAAAAGAGAGGTTCTGCTTTACAGGAAAACGTTTACCATTCCCGAAACGGCAGCGGACGGCAAGGTGTTTTTTGAGCTTGAAGGAATAAGACAGGCAGCGTACGTATGGGTAAACGGCAGGGAGCTCGGCTACTACGAGGCGGGCATAACGGCGTTCGGCTTTGATATAACGGATTATGTAACGCCGGGCGAAGAAGCCGTTATAGCAATATGCGAGGACGGAACAACGGCAAGAGGAACAACGGGCAGAATACCGTTTGAAACTGTTCCGGGAGAGCCTTGGGGCTCGAGCTATACGCCCGACAACTACAAAACCACAGTGGGCGAGGGAGCATTTTTCCAGTGGAACACAAAGGACTTTAACGAAGCGCAGATAGGTCTTGTATACGATGCGTATCTGCATGTTACGGGCGATGTATATCAGACGTTCCCGCTCTATAACAACTTAAAAACAACGGGAAATTATATCTACGCAACCGATTTTAACATACGCGAAAACAAGGCCACAATAAACGTTCAGGCCGAGGTCAGAAACGAATCGGGCACGGACGGCGAATATACGCTTGACGTTGCCGTTGTTGACCACGAGGGCAAGGCGGCTTATGAATTTTCAAGCAAAGCCGTAACCGTTGCCGCGGCGTCTGATGCGGGCGTTGTTTATAAAACGGCCGTTGAGGAGGACGCGTATTCGGCCGATAAGCTTGATGCCGTAACTATTCTTGAGGACCCCGAGCTTATAGCCGATGCGGACAAGCGCCCGACGGTAAGCGATGACGGCGATGCGATAACGTACGGCATCCAGGCGGGCGATCCCACACCTGTTGTATCGGGAAGCTATCCGACCGAGGACGAAAACGGCAATCCGATAAAATATTATTCCGATGCGGAATGCGAAAACGAAACGTCGGATATGGGAGCGGCCGTTATGTACAGAGTTCAGTACACGGCGGCAACGGAGCATAACGAGATAGGCAAAACGGAGGTAAACACTCCCGACGTTACATATATAACGGCAAGCTATGACGCGGACGATGTTCGTTTCTGGTCAACGGAGGATCCGTATCTTTACACCGTATATATGATTTTAAGAGATGCCGACGGCAACGCCGTTGACGTAAAATCAGAGGAAACGGGCTTCAGAAAAGTAACGTACGACAGAAACGGCGGCGGCATACAGATAAACGACAAGGCAGTATGGCTCACGGGCTATGCGCAGAGAGCGACAAACGAATGGGCCGTTATAGGCTCTGCAACAGACTGGCTCAACGACTATGACATGAAGCTTATGAAGGAAAACAACGCAAACTTCATAAGATGGATGCACGTTGCGCCCAAGCCCTCGCAGGTCCGTTCAACGGATAAATACGGTATAGCGATAGTTTGCCCCGCGGGTGACAAAGAGGGAACGGCTCCGTGCGGCAGACAGTGGACGCAGAGAGTTGAAGCCATGCGCGACGCCATGATTTATTACAGAAACAGCCCTTCGATTATTTTCTGGGAAACGGGCAACAGCCCGATGGGAATGCAGGGCAAGGCTGAGGAAATGGCTGCTATGCGCGATAAGCTCGATCCCTACGGCATGCGCTTTATCGGAGCGCGCTCAACAAGAGATGCAAGCGAGCTTGATTACGAATATAACTACGCGGGAACGATGTACGGCAATTACGCCGACGCGGCAATAGAAGCAATGGGCAAAAACGGCATATACGGCCCGATAATGGAAACCGAATATGCAAGAGATGAAGCGCCAAGACGTGTTTGGGACGATTATTCACCGCCCGATTACGATTATGTAAATAAATGGCTCGGAGACGGTGCCAAGAAGGATGACGGCTATGACGTTTGGGATCATACGCAGGAGGACGCCACAATAGCGAATGTCAAGGAATATGCCGATAATTATTACGCAAGACGCGCAAACGGCGGAACGGGCATTTACTCGGCGGCCGCAATGATGGTTTGGTCGGATTCGAATATGCACGGCAGAAATTCGGGTACGGAAAACAGCCGTACCTCGGGACGCGTTGACCCCGTAAGACAGACAAAGCAGATGTATTACGGCACGCAGGCGGCGCAGTCAAAAGAAGCCGCTGTTCGCATTATAGGCCACTGGAGCTATCCGGAGGTAAGCGAAGACACGTATAATTATTTTGAAAGAGTAAGGGACGGCAGCAATCATTACTGGACGTATACCGATAACGTGTTAAAGCGCGATCCCACAACAAAGACGGTTTACGTTATAGGCTCTTCGAGCGTTGACCATGTAGAGCTTTACAGAACAGACGGCGAGGAAATGACGCTGATAGGTACCGATAACGATGCCGAGAGCACGTTCATATATCAGTTTGACGATGTGGACGTAACGCAGGGCGACGGCGTTGTTGCAATAGCCTACGATGCAAGAAATACGGAAGTGGCAAGACATCAAATAGACCGCACCTACGATGCCGTAAGCGTTCGCCTTACGCCCGTAACATCGCCGGACGGCTGGAAAGCCGACGGCGCCGATATAGCGTATTTTGACGTTGAGGTCATAGACGAAAACGGAAACGTATGCGCGCTCAATTACGACAAAATAAACTTCAAGTATGAAGGCGAAGGCGAATTTTTGGGCGGCTACAACTCGGGCATGGGCTCGGGCTGCTTCCAGAACACAATGGAGAGCGAGGGCCTTTCAAACTATTTCGGCGGCGCAAAGGACGGCGTGTCAACCATAGGCAAGGATTACGTTTATGCCGAAAACGGAACGAACAGGGTATTTGTTAAATCAACGAGAAACGCCGGTGCATTTACTCTCACGGCATCTATGGATATAGCGGGAATGATGCCGGTGTCGGTAACGATAGAGTCACAGGCTGTTGAAACAGAGGGCGGACTTACAACGGAAATGCCTTCAACCTGGGATCCGGGAGTTGCACCGCCGCCGGTAACATCTGATGTCCCGCCGATGAACGTGCTCGGTCAAAAGACGGAGCTTGCATGGGGCGATTTTGTAACGGTGGAAGAGATCGATACAACGGTATATTATACAACAACGCTCAACGGCGAGGTGCTTGATGTGCATCCGCAGTCGAGAGCCGGTATAAATAACATGATATTCGGACCGTTGGTACAGATATTTGACGCTCTGAAGGCTGCGGGGGCGGAGTTTGATTATACGTACAGCGATACCGCATCGCCCGCCGAGCTTGCAATGACCGTCGGAGGGCATACGTACAGATTTATAGAGGGTCAAAACCTTCTGTATATAGACGGCTATGACCAGTCAAATTCAGAGCTTACCGAGGATATGCCGGTTATAGAGGACGGCGTTATGATAGGCCAGATCAACTCTATGATAAGCAAGATACCGGGAGTAAGTCATGAAATAGACAGAAAAAATCTTTCGTTTGACATAACATATACGGCTGAGTAAGGGGGTATGTAACAATGAAAAGAACAGTAAAAAGAATATTGTCGTGCATTTTGGCGGCGGCGTCTGTTTCGGCATTTGCAGCATTCCCCGCTCTTGCCGATTATACTGAGGGCGCATACGATATTGAAAGAGTAAACGAAACGTATGATGAGGGCAATACAACAAACGATATAGACAACACACCGGCGCTTCAGGTCGGCGGTACGGGAGCGATAGATGACAGAACATATATCTTCCGTTTTCCGAGCACGGGCGGCAACAGCACTATGATGACGAATGACTTTTTTCTGTCGTTTGACTTCAGCTTTGATGCCGTGGACGGGACAGTTCCGGGTGTGTTCGGTATAGACCGCTATGACGATAATAACAAAAACTCAAAAACAGGCCCGAAATTTACTTACAATGAGGGGCAGATAAGAACGGAAACGGGAAACAATAAGTATGCTGAGCTCGGAGCCGTTTCGCCCGATGTATGGTACACTATAGAAATGGAAGGCAAAATGGTTGTTTCCGATGCGGCTGTTGAATTCAGGCTGTACGGCTATGAGGACGGCGAAAAGAAACTTATAACTTCCGAGGAGAAGTTAAACCTGAGACAGTTTTACGCCGGCGCCGGCAACGGCAGTCCGAACCTTATGTATGCCGCGAATGTCAGCATAGACAACGTAAAATTTGTTTCGGAATATCCCGACGAGGTGCGTATAAGCAGCGCTTCCGCCGAGCTTGAGGCCGGTCAGGCGCTCACACTTGATTATGAGATGTACAGACAAGATAAGCTTGTAACAAAGCATCCCGTTCAGTGGTCTGTGTATGATGAAACAGACACAAGTGAGATAACGGACGGCAGCGTTACTGTAAACGAAAACGGCGTTTTAAGAGCCGACATACACGCGGAGGAACAAACGGTTACCGTAAGGGCGACGACGAACGCAAGCGAAAAGGGCGAGCTCACGGGCACTTATACGGTTAACGTAAAGCCCGTTTCAACCGAAAACGAGCCGTTTGACAAAATAACAATAAGCGGCCCTTCGGAGGTGAAGGCCGGCACGTCAACAACGTATTCGTTTACGGCGGAAAAACTCGGGGCGGACGTAACGGACAGCCTTGAAGAGGGGGACGTTGTTTGGTCGGTGTATACGGCTGATGATCTGTATAAAAATAACAACAGATATATAACGGCAGAAAACGGCGTGCTCGCTGTAGGCGAAAATGTTGTTGCGCAGGATATAATCATCAGAGCTTCGACGGCAAGCGGCGCCGTGTATGCCTCGTATCCGGTTTCGATAGATTTTGCCGACAGCAAAACGGAAACGGTGCTTGGCTACAGCGCATGCGAGGACGATAAGACCGGATTTGAAAGGGTTGAATCATGGGACGGCTCGTATGCGATAAAGACAGGCGGAGAAGCGGTGCAGGCAATAACATCAACGCGCGATACATGGTATACGCTTACATCGCTTGATATTAAATTCGGCGGTGAAAACAGCGGCTTCACATTAAGAAAAGGCACCGATAAGACGAATCCGTGCATAAGGATGCACAACGGTCAGCTTGCCGTGCAAAAAGGAAGCAGCGATTGGGATCATTATATCGATATAGACACCGAAACATGGTATCACATGGAGGTGCTCTATTCCAATACCCAAAAGAACGCGTCAATGACAATAGCTCCGTACAATGCAGACGGAACGCTCGGCGAAACAAAATGTATATATGAAATAAACACAAGAAACTGCGAGCCCTACGACGCGCTCCAGATAGAGCCGAACACGACCGTGGACAATATAGCTGTTGTTACGCCAAAGGCCGATAAGTTTGAGCTTTCGGCAGCAAGCACAAATATGTTTGCGGGCAGCACAAATCAGATAACGGCAACCGCATCAAGAAACGGTCTTCCGATACTCGAATATACGAATATCGAATGGAGCGTTCTTGACAGCGATGAACTTCCGATAATAGACGGCAGTGTTTCGATAAGCGGTACGGGACTTCTCAGTGCAGACGCGATGGCTAAGGAACAGGCTGTCACTGTTGTGGCGTCCGAAGGCGATGTTATCGGCAAAGCCGTGATAAACATTCAGTCAAGCGATATATTTACCGTCACAAACCTCGGTGTTAATGAGGACAAAACAAAGATAGTCAGAATGTATGTAGAAAAGAATTTCTATTATAACGACAGCGTTACGTTTATAATAGCAATCTACGGTCCCGAGGGCGAGCTTAAAGGCGTTTCCATGAGAAGCGGCTACGGCGACAGCTATAATATAGGCGAAAATGAAGTTACGTTTGACTTCACCCTCCCGGCGGATTTTGACCCGTCAACCGATACAATAAGCACGTTTGTGTGGACGTCGCTTTAATAACGGGTAAATAAAAAAAACAAATGGGCTGCTGCTTTTAACGGTTTGTGCTAAAAGCAGCAGCCCTGCTGATTTTATTTTACGTCCACTTTTTCTCCCGCCATTATTTTATTCATCGTTCTTGCTGCGCACATCTTGCCGCACATCGAGCATGTATGCTTTTCCTCCGGCGGAAGCTCGTTGTAATATCTCTGCGGCTTTACCGGATCTATGGCGTATTTAAACATCTCATCCCAGCAAACGCGTCTGCGTGCGTCGGACATCTTGTCGTCAATTTCCCTTGCGCCGGGAATACCCTTTGCAATGTCTCCCGCGTGGGCGGCTATCTTCGACGCGATTATACCTTCGCGCACGTCGTCGGCATTGGGAAGCCTCAAATGCTCTGCGGGCGTAACGTAGCACAGGAAGTCCGCTCCGTTTGCCGCGGCGATCGCTCCGCCGATTGCCGAGGTGATGTGGTCGTAGCCCGGCGCAATATCCGTAACTATCGGCCCCAAAACATAAAAAGGCGCGTTGTGGCAAAGCCGCTTTTCAAGCTTCATGTTCGCCGCTATTTCGTCTATTGACATATGCCCCGGACCTTCAACCATAACCTGCACGTTCTTTTCCCATGCGCGCTTTGTTAAAATGCCAAGCTCGATAAGCTCCGTTATCTGGCTTGCGTCGGTTGAGTCGTGAGTTGAACCGGGACGGCATGCGTCGCCCAGGCTTATTGTAACGTCGTATTTTGCGAGAATATCGAGAACCTTGTCGTAAAATTCATAGAAGGGGTTTTCGTTTCCCGTCATTTCCATCCATGCGTAAATCAGCGAGCCGCCGCGCGACACTATATTTGTAACGCGGTTTGTTTCTTTAAATATTTCGGCTGTGCGGCGGTTTATGCCGGCGTGGATCGTCATAAAATCAACACCCTCTTTTGCGTGGGCTTCTATGACCTCGAGAAATTCATCGGCCGTTATGTCGGCAAGCTCCTTGTCAAGATAGCCGACCGCGTCGTACATGGGCACGGTACCTATCATAGCGGGGCAGGTGTCTATAAGCTGCTGCCTGAAATTATGTGTTTTGCCGTAGCAGCTCAAATCCATTATTGCCTCGGCCTTCATTTCAACGGCCATGCGCACCTTTTCCATTTCTATTGAATAATCGGTGCAGTCCTTTGAAATGCCGAGATTTACGTTTATTTTTGTTTTTAAGCCTTCGCCGACGCCCTCGGGGCTTATGGCTTTATGATTTTTGTTGCACGGTATCGCAACGGAACCGGACGCAACGCGTGCGCGAAGCGTTTCGGCGTCCATATTTTCCTTTTCCGCGACGATTTTCATTTCCGGAGTTATTATCCCTTTTTTTGCCGCGTCCATCTGTGTGGTGTATTCCATTTTGCATTTCCTTTCTGAAATTAAAAAAGCTTTCTTTTTTACCGTATACAAAGAAAGCGCCAAAAATCCGCATATTTCCCTGCCCGGCATTATCCGGACGGTGTGGGTCGAGATCATGTCTCCTCTCAGCCGTTTTGCAGCTCCCCTTTGTATGAGGATATTATACAATATTTTTCGGATAAAGTCAAGGTATTTTTTGCTTTTGTGCGGGGGACGAAGTCCCCCGCACTACTTTGGCTGCGGCTTTGTTAATATAATGATGTTACAAACGCTTTATCGTCTTTTGATATTCTGTATGAGTCGCGCATTTTCTGCGCCGTCATTTTAAGCGTCGTTTCGTTAAGCGAGCCGCGCTTTAAAAACTCAAGCGTTTTCTCCCGCTGCTTTGCCGCGGCCGTAGCAACAAGCCATGCCTGCATCATCTGCACGTAATAAAAATCGGAATCAACCTTTCCGACCTTATCGAGCACCGCATCAATATGCTTGTCGGTAAGGCAAAAGCTCATAAGATGCGAAAGCCCGAACCTCTGCGCCCACGGATTATCCGAAAAAACAAATTCATCGGCGTCGTTTATAAAGCTGTCCGTATGCTTTTTTATTTCTCTGAAAACGACGGTATCGTTTATTGCCCAGTTTGTTATTTTTGGAATAAAGCGGTGCATGTTGTCGAGAGTTTCACCGTAGCCGCATTTTATGCCGGCAAGCACAAGCCCTTCGATTATTGTTTCTTCATGGTACGGCTGTTTTTCAAGCGCAAGATAGCTCTTGTAATCGGTCTTTAATATTTCCTTTGATATTTTCCTCAAAACGGGTATACGTATGCCGTACATCTGCGGCGCGCCGGGGATAAGCCCGGAATGAAATTTTTTTAATTTTTCCTCACCCATCGCCGCAAGCGCTTCTCTGAACATGCTGTAGCCGTCTTTATCCCATACCGGCGGCAAACTTATTTCATTCATGATAAACCTCCGTTTTTTTATAAAGATTATATCATATATAGAATCGATAAGCAAGAAAAAAATCAAGCTTATACGCAAAGGGGGCGGGGGACGAAGTCCCCCGGGCATGAGAAACGATTTTAAGAAAAACATCTTCATTACAATTACATTGCAAATAAAATAAACTTATTGCCTAACCGCAGTGCCTATGCTATAATCAATACAGCACAAAAACTGCGGAGGTATAAACGCGCCATGAAAACATTTGATATTTTACATTCGGGAGAGCTGTATTATCCCAATGCCGACGAAATAACGGAATTGCAGCTGCAATGTCTTGATAAGCTGTGGGAATTTAACCGCACGCGCCCGTCGGAGGTTAAGAAGCGCGCCGAAATGCTTAAGAGTATGCTTGCCGAGGCGGGGGAGAACTGCTACATAGAAGCGCCGTTTTACGCAAACTGGGGCGGCCGCCATGTCCATTTCGGCAAAAACGTTTACGCGAATTTTAATCTGACGCTTGTTGACGATACGCATATTTACGTGGGCGATTACACTATGATAGGCCCGAACGTAACGCTTGCGACGGCCGGGCACCCGATCCTGCCGGGGCTCAGAGAAAAGGCGTATCAGTATAACGCGCCCGTAACAATAGGCAAAAACTGCTGGCTCGGCGCGGGAGTTGTTGTTGTGCCGGGAGTGAGCATCGGGGACAATTCCGTTATCGGCGCGGGAAGCATTGTAACAAGGGACGTTCCGCAAAACGTCGTTGCTGCCGGAAATCCGTGTAGAGTGCTGCGGGAAATAGGCGAACGCGACAGGGAATATTATTTTAAGGATAAGAAGATACCTCCCGAGCTGAAAAAAATGTTTAGCGAATAGGCAAAAAACCTGAATCGCCGAAAAAAATCAAAAAAAATCTCAAAAAACGAAAAAAACATCTTGACACAAGAGCGTATTTATGGTACAATAGCTTTTGTTGTGGAGCGGTATCGAAGTGGTCATAACGGGACTGACTCGAAATCAGTTGTACCTCCGGGTACCGTGGGTTCGAATCCCACCCGCTCCGCCACGGGATGTGGCTCAGTTTGGTAGAGCGCTGCGTTCGGGACGCAGAGGCCGCAGGTTCAAATCCTGTCATCCCGACCACCATCGGAGCAAGCTTTGCTTGCTCCGATTTTTTTGCTTTTTTTATTTTTTACACGCATAAAAAAACCGCCGTTCGGCGGCTGCGCGGGGGCTCATGCCCCCGCGCGAAATAAGCTTAATCATCGTAAACGTCGTAATCGGCGTCAAATTCCGCATCGTAATATCCGTCCTCATACGACAGATTGTCGTTATATGTCCCGTATTCGTAGCTGTCGCTGTCAACTCCTATGCCGCCGTTCGGCGCTTCAACGGTGATATTTGCCGCGTCATAGCCGAACTCTGTGCTGACAAGCGTCCGTATTTCTTCGAGATTTGGCACCCAAACGGAGCCGTTCACGCTGTCGTTTGCGTCCGTGCCGGGCAGCTGGAAGCTCGTCATATTTGATGAGCTGAAGCCCGTCAGGTATTTTGAATATTTTATAACGTCCGAAACTCCGACGTTCGTTTCGATCTCCGGCATAACGTCTTTGAAAATCGCCGGTATTTTAAGTATAAGCGACGCATTCATTTTCTGATCGACAAACGCCTTTAAAAAGTCCTGCAAAAGCGCTATTCTGTCGCGGTCGCCGTTCAGATAGCTCTGCCCGTAATTATTCTTTCTGTAGCGGAGCATCTGCACAACCTGCGAGCCGTCGAGGTCGTACGTCCCGGGCGGCAGATTTATATGCAGCCCCTGGACGGGGTCGTCGTAAACCATGCCTTCGCCGTCGCCGTGAACGTCCGGTATCGTAAAGGTTACGGGGCCTACGTCGTTTACAACGTGTGCTATTGCGTCAAACGTAAAGCCGATATAATAATTTATCGGCACGCCCGTAAGGCGCGTTACGGCTTCGCACGTCGCCTCCGCGCCGCCTATTTCGCCGTCCTCGCCTATATACGCGTGCGCGGCGTTTATTTTCTGATAGCGGTTCCCGACAAACAAGCGGGTGTCACGCGGTATCGAAAGCATTTTTATTGAATTTGCCTGCGTGTCGTACTGCGCAAGCATTATTGAGTCCGTCCTCAAGCCGTCTATATCAACGCACATGATAAGCACGTTTATTTTATCGTCGGCCGCTTCAACAACGGCTTTGTTTGAATTATCCTTTTCGGGATGCAGAAGCGCATCGAAATCCATCCCCATCCCAACCGCGAAAACCGCGGCTATAACGGCAAGCGATATGCCGAGTACCTGAAAATATCTTTTTACGTTAAATCTCATGCCGCTGCAATCTTCCTTCCATTATGAAAACAAGTAAAAAACTACTCATAATATTATATACCGCGCCGAAATATAAGTCAAGATGTTAATTCTTAATATTTTTAAAACAAAGCATTACAATTATATTACACACCGCCCGCTGTTATTATACCGCACATCAGATATTTTTTCTTATTTTACACACTTAACGCCAATTTTACATATTTTCCGATTGCAAATTTTATTTTGCTATGGTATAATGTAGTCAGTAAAAATTTTATTGTGCACAGGGGGTTCCAAAGGGGGCGGAGCCCCCTTTGAAAAAACAAAACAAACTTGAAGGGAGACAATTATGAAAAGAGACGATGTACGTTTTGAACTTAAGCATGAGGTTTTAAAGGCCGTTGCCGAAAACCAGTTTGAAAACGGCAAAATGACATTTGAAAAATTTGAAGCAATACCATTTGATATTATACCCGGCATAACGCCGAAATTCCGCTGCTGCGTTTATAAGGAGCGCGAAATAATACGCCAGCGCACACGCCTTGCGCTCGGTATGATGCCGATACCGCGCGACAATTACGAGCATCTTCCGATGAACGAGCACGTGATACAGGTTATTCCGGCAGCGTGCGAGGGCTGCCCGATAAACCGTTTCCAGGTAACGGAAAACTGCCAGAACTGTATGCAGAAGGCCTGTCAGAAGGTCTGTGCGTTCGGCGCCATAACAATAACGCCGCGCGGCGCATACATAGACCAGTCAAAATGCCGTGAATGCGGCCGCTGCGCGGAGGCGTGCCCGTATCACGCAATTGCCGATTTGATGCGTCCCTGCAAGCGCAGCTGCGAGGTTGACGCCATATCGATAGGCGAAAACAAGCTTGCAAATATAGACAACAAAAAGTGCATCGCCTGCGGCCACTGCGTTACGGCGTGCCCGTTCGGAGCGATATCCGATATTTCATATATAACAAAGGTTATAAACGCAATAAAAGACCCGGAGGTGGTTACGGTTGCAATTCCGGCGCCGGCCGTTGAAGGCCAGTTCGGCCCCGATGCCACAGTCGGCAAGGTCAAAACCGCGCTTAAGCAGCTCGGCTTTGACTACGTGTTTGAGGTTGCGCTGGGCGGCGATCTTGTTTCGATGCACGAAGCAAAGGAGCTTATCGAGCATAAGGAGGAGGGCAAAAAGATGACAACCTCCTGCTGCCCCGCGTTTGTAAATTTGATAAGAAAGCACTATCCCGAGCTTTTGGAATACGTTTCGACAACAGTATCGCCAATGCAGGCAAACGTCAGATATATTTTGAAAAAACACCCCGGCGCATTTATAGTATTTATAGGCCCGTGCATCGCAAAGAAATTTGAAGCGGAAATGATGCAGGCTCCCGACGTTGTTATGACGTTTGAGGAATTAAACGCTGTATTTGACGCGCGCGGAATAGATCCGTGCAAATGCGAGGAGGAGCCGTCCGATGATGCAACGTCCTACGGCAGACGCTTCTCGGGCAGCGGCGGAGTTGCCGCGTCGGTAATGAAAGCGGCACGTGAGCTCGGCGTTGACGATATTCTCGCAAAGCCCTGCTCCGGCGTTAAGGAATGTAAAATAGCGCTTGCGATGCTTAAGGCCGGCAAGCTGCCGGAGGATATTATAGAAGGCATGGCATGCGAAGGCGGCTGCATGGGCGGGCCGGGCTCTATAGCAAAGCTGCCGCAGCTTAAGGCGGCGCGCATGAAGAAGATAAAGGGCAAGGACGGCGATTCGATAGGTGATTTGCTCACGGCAATGGACGCAAACGATGTTGACATGGTCCGCAAAAGCTTCGATATGCCGGAGCGCCCGGAGTTTATATTGAAAAACAGAATACGAGACAAAAAATAATTATTTAGCGGGCTGCCGCCGAAAGCGGCAGCCCGCTAAACAGCTTTAGCTGTTTTTTTGTGGCGGGGGGGGGGGGGCGGACGGTGAGATGCGCCGCTTATCTTTTCTCAAACCCTCCCCATGTTTCTGACGACGCCTATTGTAAGCGGTATCGCAACCGCGAACGAGAATATATCGGAAACCATCTGGCACATCTCAACGCCCTTAAGCTCAAACAGCGCCGGCAGTATGAACACGAGCGGTATAAAAAACAGTCCCTGCCTGCACGCCGCAAGCATTGAGGCTCTTGCCGCCTTTCCTATGGACTGCAGGAACATATTGCATATCACAATCCATGAATTTAGCGGAAACGCTATGCACATAAACCGCAGCGCCGCCGTTCCCACCGCTATAACGTCGGGGTCGTCTTTTCTGAATACCGCAATAACCTGCGGCGCAAAAATATAGCTCAGTATCCCCATTATCACAAGAAAAACGAAGCCTGCTTTAACGCAGAACCAAAAGCCCTCCTTAACGCGCCTGTAAAGCCCCGCGCCGTAGTTAAAGCCGCATACCGGCTGAAAGCCCTGCCCGAAGCCGATAAGCGCGGCGTTTACAAAAAACGAAACTCTCGAAACAACGGACATCCCGGCTATTGCCGCGTCGCCGTATACGCCGGCCGCAAGGTTAAGGCATATTGTCGCTATGCTTGCAAGCCCCTGGCGGCAGAGCGAGGGAAAACCGCGGCGCAGTATTTCACGGAGATTTTTCCAATTCGGCGCAAAATTCCTGAATTCTATCCTTACGCTTCCGCCCTTCCTTGCCTGGAACCATAAAAGCAGCATGCTCACATACTGGCTTATTACCGTTGCAAGCGCGGCTCCGTATATATCCATATCAAATACAAATATAAACAGCGGGTCAAGGCCGATATTTAAAACGGCGCCCGTCACTATTCCGACCATCGCATACATTGCGCTTCCCTGGTACCTCAATTGGTTGTTCAAAACAAGCGAGCTTGTGACTGCCGGAGAACCGAGAAGTATTATCGAAAGATACGCCTTCGCATACGGTAAAATAGTGTCCGTTGCGCCGAGTATCCTCGAGAGCGGCTCAAGGAAAACAAGACCGAGTATCATTATTATTATACCGGTTATAAGCGATGAATAAAAGCCGGTGGCGCACATCATTGCCGCTTCCTTGATGCGCTTTTCGCCGAGCTTCTGGGATATGTACGTTCCGCTGCCCTGGCCGAACATAAATCCGACAGCCTGAAGTATTGCCATAAACGAAAATACAACGCCGACGGCTCCCGTTGCCGCCGTGCTGAGCTTCCCGACAAAGAACGTGTCTGCCATGTTGTAAAACGTTGTTACAAGCATGCTTATGATCGTCGGCACGGCAAGCGCCGGTATAAGCCGCTTGACGGGCGTTTCCGTCATGTATTGAAATCTTTCGTCAACATTCATGTTTTTTCTCTCCCTTGCTTTTTCGATAGGTCTTACGGTTTATATTTGGTTATATTATACCATATAATGTCTTATTTTGTCAAGCGGACAAATAAAATATACCGCGCCGTTGACACAATGCGCGGACCGTGATATACTGTATTTATAAAAGAGGATCACAAAGCCCGGCGCAAAAATACGCACGGACCGGGAGGGATTTTTGCGGTGCGGATTATGCCGGCGGCTGTGTGTGGAACGGAGAATGATATGAAAAAGCAATTTATAATAGGATATATCGCCGGAGCGGCAACCTTCGGCGCGATAGGCGCGCTTGCGGCGGGGCTTACCGCCGCGCCGAACCCGTTTCCCGTAATGCTTGACGGGGAGAGCGCGGCAATCGAGGGCTATAATATAGAAGGCAGCACATATTTTAAGCTGCGCGACATTGCCGATGCCGTCGGCGGCTTTACCGTTGACTTTGCGGAGGATACAATATTGATAGAAACAAAAAAAGACGTGCAAACGCCCGCCGTTTCGCCGTCCCCCGTTCCGGAATTAACGGAAAGCTTTTCGGCGGAAGCCGGCGAGCTTATAAAGGACTTTAAATATGAGCTTGTTTTTGCTGAGCAGACGCTGCCGCAGCTTACGGGAGACAGGCTTGTCCGTGAAATAAAAGGCGCATACGGCCGCACGGGCGATAAGATAAGCGAAATAGAAGCGCTTTGCGGGGAATACGCGGACGATGACGCGGCCGAACGTTTTCTTGCCGTTGCGCTGACGTTCTCAAAAGCAAACCGTTCGGTTTACGAAACGCTGCTGAGCTTTGCCGACGAGCTGTTTCCCGACTTTGACAAAGCGGAGGAGGAAATATCTTCTCAGCTTATGCTGATGAATGCGGCGCTTGAGCAAATGGAGGATATGAGCAAGACTCATTAAAAAATGAGGGCTGCACGCTTTTAGCGCAGACCGACAAACAGCCTTAGCTGTTTGTCTACGAACAAAACGCACCGCTCGGAGTACACAAAGTACACCGTCGGGTGCGTTTCGTCCGTTCTGCATCTAAAACCGAGCAGCCTTTTTATATTATTCCGTTCATATATGACGATGACGTAGTCTCCATAACGCCCAGCGTTATGATCGGTACTATAATTGCGATAAGCGCAATAATAAGAAACAGCACGGCAAGCTGTACTATAAATGCCGCAATACCGGCGCGGTCCCATGTTTTCTGCGCGGCGTTGAATTCCTCGGCCGTTGCGAATTTTCCCGATTCCCACGCCCATTTTTTGCCGAGAGCGCCGTTTACAAACATCCATACCAGTCCGAGAAGCGGCACCGGTATAAGCGCTATCAGCGTAAGGTAAGCGTGATTGCCTATGCCCCAAAGCCAGCCGAACGCAAACGCGCCCCAGCTCCAGCCGAGGTTCGGCTCGCTTTTGTGCGATGAATACGCATA
This sequence comes from Candidatus Ornithomonoglobus intestinigallinarum, assembly GCA_018715365.1. Taxonomy (GTDB): domain Bacteria; phylum Bacillota; class Clostridia; order UBA1381; family UBA1381; genus Ornithomonoglobus_A; species Ornithomonoglobus_A intestinigallinarum. The sequence continues at coordinate 61,906 of DVLU01000073.1, forward strand.
TGTACCGTCGGGATTATATGTAAATCCGCCGGCGTTTCCGTAATTTGTATTTCCCTGCTCGTTCATCCTGTTTTTCTCCTTACAAATTTTCGGACTGCGCCGATGCGCGAACGATTAAATCGTCCGCACACCATAGCAGCCGTATTGCTGACATATATATTTTATCATAAGCCGCGGAAAAAATCAAGACAAAACGGAAATAAAACATGAGCCGTCAGTTATTTTTTTCGAATTCCGCCACATCGGCTACGTTTCCCTGTAAACGCGACTCCTCGGCAGCGAACGCCGTTACGTGATTTAAATACGATGTTCTTACGTCGCATATCGAATCGGTCGTCTGTTCGCCGGCGAAATAATTAAGAGCATCCTCCATTATTCCGGTGTCGCCGCCGCCGTGGCCGCCCGTTATGTCGCCTTTGATTTTTTCAAGGTCGAATATCGTATGCTTGCGTGTGCCGAAGGAGAACAGGTCTATTGTTTCGTGCTCCATATCGCCGTATATTTCGCCCTTTGTTCCGAAAATCCTTATGTATCTTCCGCCTTCGTTAAAGGCGTTCATTGTAAAGCTTGCCGTAACTCCGTCCTCGTATTCGAGGTTTACGACCTGGTGGTCAACAACGTCGTTGTCGCACGCAAAAACGCATCTGCCGTAAGGGCCGTGCTTTATTGCAGCCATAACCTCATCGTCAGTCGGGTCGGCCTTTTCAGCCGCGATTGCCCTGAACCAGCTTTGCTTATCATCATAATAAAGCTTCTTTGCGTGGTAGAAGCATTCCTCGGCCGCGGGGCAGCCGTCCATGCAGTAATCGGGCGCGCCGGCAGGCCTGTTTTTCGGCACGAAATACACGAGCGAACCGAACGATTGCGCACGCCTGCATTCCTTGCCTATAAGCCATTGCAGTATGTCTATATCGTGGCATGACTTTGCAAGCAGCATCGGCGTTGATTCGGCTGTTTTTCTCCAGTTGCCTCTTACGTAGCTGTGGCTCTGATGCGTATTGCCGACGTTTTCCATATGAACGACTGTCACAATATCGCCAATATCGCCGTTCTTTATTATATCCTTCAGCTTGCGCCAGAAATTTGTAAAGCGAAGAACATGGCATACAACGACCTTAACGCCTTTCTTTTCGGCGGCCTCCGTTATTTCCCTGCACTCCCTGACGGTGGGCGCCATCGGCTTTTCGAGCAGAAGGTCATAGCCCTTTTCGATAAACGCAAGCGCCGGTTCATAGTGCATGTTATCCTGCGTTGCGATTATAACAAAGTCTGCCATCTTGGGAAGCGCGGCAATTTCGCGCCAATCCTTAAAGACGTTGGCGTCCTCAACGTTATAGCGGTTTTTTGCGTATTCGCGCCTGCCGTCGTGCGGGTCGGCGATTGCCGTTATTTTGAGCTTATCGCCGTTTTCGATGACGTAATCGGCGTATGCCGTGCCGCGCTGACCGCAGCCTATTACGATTGCTGTTGATTGTTTCATGGTTATCTTTCTCCTTACTTTATATTATTTTTTTGCTTTTTCAAAGGGGGCTCCGCCCCCTTTGGAACCCCAGGGGTTGCTTTTTTATGCACCCGTCACTGTCTGCTCCGGGCTGGTAACGCACCTTGCGCGTTAAGGCCCTTCCGCAGACAGATGTCGTGCGCTTTGCAGAATCGATTTTCAATTAAGGCGGCTGTTGTCTGTTCGGCGAGATGATTGACGAATGCAAGCGAAACGCATACCGTCTTCGTGCGTACAATAAAGATTTTTGCTTATGTTCGTGCGTGTGGTATGCGTGAGCGCAGCAGAGGAACTGTCTCGCAGAACAGATAACAGTTGCCGTTTTGCATTAAAGAGCCGCCGCTCCATTTGGAACCCCCGGGGCGGTGAATCAATTATCTTATCTTGATTATATAGCCGTATATGTTTTTTGTAAATATATAAAAAAACATAATTATCGAAAAAACTCAAAAAAATATATACATTTAAACACAAAAACACTTTACATCTTTTCCGCGGTGTGATACAATAAAAGCAGGCAAAAACAAACACGGCGGGAGGGGAGAAATATGCCGTTTCAGCCGCACAGAATAGATTATTCGCTCAAGCTGCAAAATATATATACGCTGTTTTGCCGCCGCTACGAAAACGGTTTTTCGGCAGTAAAGGATTTGCACGATTTCTGGGAATGTGTGTGCATACGCAGCGGAACGGTGCGCGTTGTTGTGGACAACAGAATATACGCGCTCGGCGCGAGCGACCTGATAGTTTACGACCCGCTTGAAATACATACGTTTACGGTCACATCAGCGGAGGGCGCCGATATATTTATATTCTCGTTTGACGCGGAGGGCGAAATATTAAACTCGCTTGCCGGCAAGGCTTTTCATATGAGCCGCCGTTCTGCAGACGCGGCGGAGGATATATTAAATACGATATATTCCTCAAACAAGGCGCATCTCGACCTTAGTAATATCGTAAGCGTGCCCGCCGAAATGACGAGGGACAAGGAATTTTGCGGCGCAATTACGGCGCGTATCTGCCTGCTGCTTTTTTCGCTTGCCTTTGACGAAACAACGGCGCCGCTTTCAAACACGGCGTCGGCCGTTATGTTCGGTGAGCTTGCCGCCTGCATGGAAAAAAATCTCGGACGAAATATACATATAAACGAGCTTGCGCGCGTATGCGGCATAAGCCCGACAAACATACAGAAAATATTTAAAAAATACACCGGCATGAGCGCGCATAAATATTATATTGCGCTGAAGCTGAACACTGCCGTGCGCTGCCTCAACAACGGCATGAGCGTCACCGATACGGCGGAGCGCCTCGGCTTCAGCAGCCAGGCGCATTTTACAAAGGTTTTCATAAAGGAAATAGGACGTTCCCCGACGGCGTATCTTAAAACGGCGCGCGGCTCGGAAGGGGCATAATACGCGGCCGCGGGCGTTCGCAAAGCACGCCGGAGAACGCCGGGTAAGCTGCTTTTAAAAAAATTAATAATAAATTTACAAACATAATTAAAAATATACTTGAAATTCTGTGTATTTTATAGTATAATGATTGTATATACAATATCACTATATATAAATTATCGCAAATTGTTCACAAAAAGAGGAATTTATTGTTTGGAGGCAAATAAACATGATAAGCAAGGCATTTCAGGACATTATTACACAAATGGCGGAGGTATTCCCAACAAAGCGTTTCGGTATAGCGGATTCGCACGGGCTTGTGCTTGCGTACACGGGACAGGAGCCTGCGCCGGACGTTATGGAGGATTTGATTTTTGCGGCGCTCAATACCGACAGGTTGCTTTACAAGGACAGCTACACCGTTCGTGTGATGTCCAACAAGCCTTACGCGGAATATATCGTTTACGTTGAAGGTACGGACGAGGTTGCAAAATACTGCTGCAATTCGGTTGCCGTTGCGGCAAACAACGTGCGCCGTTATTACGATGAAAAATACGATAAGACAAACTTTATGCAGAATATAATTTTCGATAATCTGCTTGCGTTTGATCTTCATCAGAAAGCGCGCGAGCTGCACGTTGATATAGACACGCCGCGTGCGGTGCTTTACGTTAAAACGCAGGATAACAGCGAAGCCGGCATCTACGAGGTTATACGCAATATGTTCCCCGATAAGGAAAAGGATTTTGTTGTAAATATAGACGCAAACAACATAGTGCTTATAAAGGAGCTTAAGGAGGCAATAACATCTCCGGAGCTTGAGGGAATGGCGCAGTCGATTTTGGATACGATAAATTCCGAAACGATGAACCCCGTGCTGATAGGTATAGGCACGGTGGCAAACAATATAGACGAGCTGAACAATTCCTATAAGGAGGCGCAGATAGCGCTTGAGGTCGGCAAGGTATTCGACGAGGAAAAAACAATACTTAATTACGATAACCTCGGTATAGGCAGGCTTATATATCAGCTTCCCATAAAGCTGTGCGAGCTGTTCCTTCAGGAGGTGTTCAAGAAGGGCGATATATCAACGCTTGACGATGAAACGATACTTACAATAAACAAATTCTTTGAAAACGACCTTAACGTATCGGAAACGTCAAGACAGCTGTTTGTGCACAGAAACACGCTTGTATACAGGCTTGAAAAGATATATAAGCTTACGGGACTTGATCTGAGAAAGTTTGACCAGGCTATAGTATTCAAGGTTGCCATGATGGTACATAAGTATCTCATTTCGAACCCGATGAAAATATGATATTGCAATAGATTATCGGAAAGGGGCGGCTCCCGGGCTTCAAGAGCCGCCCCGTATATTATGCGCCGCGCAAAATGCGGCAAAAGAAGGGGCTGTTTTTTTATGACAATAAAAAAGAAAATAATTTTTACGGCTGTTGTTACGGCAATTGCAACGGCTGCCGTTATGGGTGCGGCGGGCTATGCCGTGATATACAAAACGTCGTCAATAGATAAGTTCGAGAAAAAAATATCGATGATAAATTCCTATCTTGAGAGCAGCTATATTTACGATTACGACGAGGACGCTCTTGCCGAAGCGGCCGTAACGGGCTACGTTGACGGTCTTGACGAGCCGTATACTCATTATTATACGCCCGAAGAATTTGAAACGTACAACGAAAACCTTCAGGACAGCTACGTCGGAATAGGCGTTGTTGTCGGTCTTAACGAGAGCGACCAGATAGAGGTTGTCGCTCCGTTTGAGGGAAGCAGCGCATATGAAGCTGGCGTCCGTCCCGGAGATATTCTTTTCGCCGTTGACGGCGAGGAATTCGGGAACAGGATGGAGGATGCCGTGGCAAAAATCAAAAACGGCGCCGAGGGAACGAGCGTTAATATAACGTTTCTGCGCGGCGGCGAAAGGATTGACCTTACAATCGAAAGACGGCGCGTTTCGTCCGAATCGGTAACGTCGGAGCTGCTTGACGGAAATATAGGCTATATGCGCATATCGGCGTTCAATACGGCAGACGAAGGCAATGACCAGAATACGTACACCGAATTTTTGGAAAATTATCGATCGCTGACGGAGCAGGGCGCGGAAAAGCTTATAATAGACCTCCGCGACAATCCCGGCGGCGCTCTTGACGTTGTGTGTGATATTGCCGATACGATACTCCCCGAAGGGCTTATAACGTATATAGAATATAAGGACGGCACGCGCGATGAATATAAATCCGATGATGATGAAATAGATATGCCGATGGCCGTGCTAATAAACGAAAACAGCGCAAGCGCGTCGGAGGTGCTGACCGGCGCGTTAAAGGACTACGGAAAAGCGACGGTTATAGGCAAAACGAGCTACGGCAAGGGCGTTGTCCAGAGCGTAATACCGTTCGGGGACGGCTCCGGAATGTCGCTTACGATAGCAAGATATTATTCGCCCGACGGCGTGTGCATACACGGCACGGGGATAGAACCGGATATTGATGTCGATATGCCGGAGGAATACGCAAATTATTATGCGTCCTCCGTTCCTCACGATGAGGATACACAGCTTCAGAAGGCGATTGAAACATTAAAGAATAATTAAAAACAACGGCGGGGCTGCCGCTTTCGGCGCGGACCGCAGCACAATATAAAAGCTATGCTGCGGTCCGCATCCGGAATCGGGCGGCCCTATGTTATTTTTAATATTATAGGTCCGCGTTTTAAAGTGCGCTTTGGAACGCCACGGCTTTTCCCAGTATACGTATTTCATTTAACCTTTCGCCCGTAAAAACAAGCGGCGAATACGCCGGATTTTCGGGCGTCAGAACGAGCTGGTTTTGCTCGGGATAATAATAAACTCTTTTAAGCGTTGCCTCATCGTCTATTATTACGGCGGCAATTTCTCCGTTTTCAACCGATTCCTGTTCACGTATAAAAACAATATCGCCGTCGTTTATGCGCGCGCCCGTCATGCTGTCGCCCTTTGCGCGCAGACAAAAATCGGCACGTATGTCGGCGCCCGCTGTGATGTAACATTCCCTGTCCTCGCTTGCGAAAACGGGCTCGCCGCACGCGATCTCTCCGAGCAGCGGAAAACGGCGCGTTTCGATAGGAAATATCCCCTTGACCGAATAAAACGGCGCGGGCGAAATGTCATCTCCCGCAAGCCATGACGGCGAAACGCCGAGCTCCGCGGCAAACTGCTCAAGACGCTTCTGTTTTGCGACGTATTTTCCCGATTTGTATTGGCTCATAACGCTCTCCGGCGTGCCTGTGCGGCGGCAGAGCTCCGCCGCGCTCATGTTGTTCATGTTAAGCGCTTCTTTAAGACGCTGTGAAAATTCAGCCATATGCGATCACCCTTAATTTATATTTGCGTACAATAAAATCTCTTGTTTCCCTTCTGATATTATACACTAAACTTTGCAAAAACGCAAGCATTTTTTGCAAAAAGCATATGAAACTTTGCAAAACATATTGACTTTTTCTTTGTAAAATGGTATAATTACTTTGCAAAAGCAAAGTAATATTAAAATGGGGGTG
>DVLU01000074.1 GCA_018715365.1 Candidatus Ornithomonoglobus intestinigallinarum
GAGGACGCCGACGACGAAGAGCTTATAGCCGTGCTTGCGGCGGCCGCGGCAGCGTGCATGAACACGTCAACGTATAACCTGCGGATAAAATCCTACAGGCGCGTTGATAATCATGTGCCGGCATGGAACAGGGCAGGCGTAAATCAGACTATCGAAAACAGAACGTTTTAAAAAATATATTTTCGTATAAAAATATGTGCCGAATATGCGGCGAAACGGAGGATCAAAATGAAAAAGTTTAATATTACCGTAAACGGAAAAACATACGAGGTTGAAGTTGAAGAAGTAGGCGGAGCGCCCGCTCCCGCACCTGCGGCTGCGCCGGCTCCCAAGGCAGCGCCCGCTCCCGCGCCGAAGGCTGCGGCCCCCAAGGCTGCGCCCGTTGCCGGAGCAACGCAGATAAAGTCGCCGATGCCCGGAACGATAGTTTCGGTAAAGGTAAACGTAGGCGATAAAGTAGCAAAGGACACGCTTGTTGCCGTTCTTGAAGCTATGAAAATGGAAAATGAGATATTTGCCGGCGTTGAAGGCACTGTTGCGGGCGTAAGCGTAAGCGCGGGCGACAGCGTGAACAGCGGCGACGTTATAGTATCTATCAACTGATTTTTCAAATTCAAGAAAGTGGTGACAAAGACGTGTTAGAAAGTTTATTGAGCTTTTTGCAGAGCACCGGCTTTGCGGCTATGCTTCAGAACGCACAGGAAACGCTGGCGTCAGGCGGCAACTTTCTTCAGGTTGCCGGAACGCCGATAATGCTTGCCATAGCGTGCGTGCTGCTGTATCTTGCAATAGTCAAAAAATTCGAGCCGCTGCTGCTGCTCCCGATAGCGTTCGGTATGCTTCTGAGCAATCTGCCGATGCTTAAGGATTCAAGTGCGATAATGATGCACACGGAGTTTTTTACCGACCCGAATTACATGATAGACGGGCAGGTTGACATACAAAGAGTTGTATCGAGCGGAGGGCTTCTCGATTTACTGTATCTGGGCGTTAAGCTCGGCATATATCCGCCGCTTATATTTGTCGGCATAGGATGTATGACGGATTTCGGCCCGCTTATCGCAAACCCGAAGAGTATACTTTTGGGCGCTGCGGCGCAGTTCGGCGTATTCTTCACATTCCTCGGCGCACTTGTTTTGAGCGCGCTTATACCGTCGATACATTTCGGCGTTAAGGAAGCGTCGTCCATAGGTATCATAGGCGGAGCGGACGGACCTACTGCAATATACGTTACAAAGAGCCTTGCCCCGGCGCTTTTGCCGGCAATAGCAATCGCCGCGTATTCGTATATGGCGCTTATACCGGTTATCCAGCCGCCCATCATGAAGCTTATGACAACAAAGAAAATGCGCGGCGTTGTTATGGAGCAGCTCCGTCCCGTAAGCAAAACGGAAAAAATACTTTTCCCGATAATCGTTACGATAGTTGTCGGGCTTATAATCCCCGACGCGGTGTCGCTTGTGGGCTGCCTGATGCTCGGAAATATCCTTAAGGAATCGGGCGTTGTTGACAGGCTGTCAAAGACGGCTCAGAACGAGCTTATGAATATTATTACGATATTCCTCGGCATAACGGTCGGAGCAACGGCAACCGCCGAAAGCTTCTTGAATACCCAGACGCTCGGAATAATCGCGCTCGGCCTTATTGCGTTCGCATTCTCAACCGTTGGCGGCCTGTTCCTCGGCGATATAATGTACTGGGTAACAAAGGGTAAGGTTAATCCGCTTATCGGTTCGGCGGGCGTTTCCGCAGTACCGATGGCTGCCCGCGTGTCACAGGTTGTGGGACAGAAGGAGAACCCGTCAAACTTCCTGCTCATGCACGCTATGGGCCCGAACGTTGCAGGTGTAATAGGTTCGGCCGTTGCGGCGGGCGTGTTCCTGTCAATGTTTACAAATATTTAAATAGAAAAAGGAGTGAATAAGCAATGGCAAAGCCTGTTAAAATTACAGAAACGGTTTTAAGAGACGCTCACCAGTCGCTTATAGCAACGAGAATGACTACGGAGGATATGCTTCCGATAGTTTCAAAGCTTGACGATATAGGCTATCACTCGCTTGAGGCCTGGGGCGGCGCAACGTTTGACGCGTGTCTCAGATTCCTTAACGAGGATCCGTGGGAAAGACTCAGAAAGATAAAGGACAAAGCAAAAAAGACGCCTCTCCAGATGCTGTTCAGAGGTCAGAATATATTGGGCTACAGACATTACGCGGACGATGTGGTTGAATATTTCGTTCAGAAATCGATAGCAAACGGTATCGATATTTTAAGAATATTCGACGCGTTAAACGACGTGAGAAACCTTGAGTGCGCAATAAACGCCTGCAAAAAGGAAAAAGGCCACGTTCAGGCAACGGTATGCTACACGATAAGCCCCGTTCACACCATAGAAACGTTTACGAAAATGGCGAAGCAGCTTGAGGAAATGGGCGCCGATTCGATTTGTATAAAGGATATGGCGGGCCTTCTGCTTCCGTATACGGCATACGACCTTGTTAAGGCAATGAAGGAAACGGTAAAGATACCGATACAGCTTCATACGCACTACACAAGCGGCGAGGCTTCGATGGTTTATCTTAAGGCGATAGAGGCCGGCGTTGACGTTATAGACTGCGCAATGTCGCCCATGGCTATGGGAACGTCGCAGCCGCCCACGGAGCCGATAGTTGCGGCTCTTCAGGGTACGCCTTACGACACGGGCTACGACCTTGACAAGCTCGTTGAAATATGCGATTACTTTAAGCCGTTAAGAGAAAAATATATAGCGTCCGGGCTTATGAACACAAAGGTCATGGGCGTTGACGTTAACACGCTCAAATACCAGGTTCCGGGCGGAATGCTTTCAAACCTTGTTTCGCAGCTTAAGCAGCAGGGCAGGGAGGACGCATACGACGAGGTGCTGAAGGAGGTGCCGCGCGTAAGAAAAGACATGGGCTATCCGCCGCTTGTTACGCCGTCGTCGCAGATAGTAGGAACGCAGGCAGTGCTTAACGTTCTTATGGGCGAAAGATACAAGATGGTTTCAAAGGAAACAAAGGGTCTTGTTAAGGGCGAATATGGCAAGTGCCCCGTTGATATAGCGCCCGAAATCGTGGAAAAGATAATAGGCAGCGAGGAAAGAATAACCTGCCGTCCGGCAGACCTTCTCGATAACGAGCTCGATAAGCTCACAAAGGAATGTGCCGAATGGATAGAGCAGCCCGAGGACGTGCTTTCGTATGCGCTGTTCGGACAGGTTGCCGTTAAGTTCTTTGAATACAGACGCGCACAGAAATATAAGATAGACGCGGATCTTGTGGACATGGACAACAAAACGTATCCCGTTTAATAAGCCGTAAAAAGCTCTCGAACCTTCGGGTTATGAGGGCTTTTTGCCTTTGCGGCGGAAATCAAATAAAAAAAATCAAACAAATTAAGACAAAATACGCAAAACCACTTGATAATTGCCGCCGAATATAATATAATTAAAATGATGAGCCAAAACCACGGCAATGTAATTTTTAACGTAATTTTTAACGTAATTTTCAGAAAGGACAAGCATAAATGAAAGAATTGGAGCTTTTAAAGCAGAACGACCCCGAAATATATGAAACGGTCATGAACGAGGTCAACAGACAGAGAAACAAAATAGAGCTTATCGCATCGGAAAACTTTGTAAGCGAAACGGTTATGGAGGCTAACGGCACGCCGCTCACAAACAAGTACGCCGAGGGCTATCCCGGCAAGCGCTATTACGGCGGCTGCGAATTTGTGGACGTTGCCGAAAATCTTGCCATAGAGCGCGCAAAGGAGCTTTTCGGAGCGAAGTTCGCAAACGTACAGGCACATTCGGGCGCACAGGCCAATATGGCTGTATTTTTCGCGCTTTTGACGCCCGGCGACACGGTGCTTTCGATGAGCCTTGCCCACGGCGGACACTTGAGCCACGGCTCGCCCGTTAATATGTCGGGAAAATATTTTAATATCGTTCCCTACGGCGTTACGGAGGATACAAACACAATAGACTATGACGAGGTAAGAAGGCTTGCGCTTGAGCATAAGCCGAAGCTTATCCTTGCGGGCGCGTCGGCATATCCGCGCGTAATAGATTTTGAGAAATTTGCGGAGATCGCAAAAGAGGTCGGCGCATATTTCATGGTTGACATGGCGCACATCGCCGGTCTTGTTGCCGCAGGCTGCCACCCGTCGCCGATGCCGTATGCCGATGTTGTAACGTCAACGACGCACAAGACGCTGCGCGGCCCGAGAGGCGGACTTATCCTCACAAACGACGAGGAGCTTGCAAAGAAGTTTAACAAGGCGATATTCCCGGGCATACAGGGCGGACCGCTTATGCACACGATAGCCGCAAAGGCCGTATGCTTTAAAGAGGCGCTCTCTCCCGAGTTCAAAGCATACCAGCAGCAGGTTGCAAAGAACGCAAAGGCGCTTGCCGAGGGGCTTATAAGCGAGGGCTTTAAGCTTGTTTCGGGAGGCACGGACAATCACCTTATGCTTGTTGACCTGACGGAAACGGGCGTAACGGGCAAAGAAGCCGAAAAGCTGCTTGACGAGGTGGGCATAACGGTAAACAAGAACGCAATACCGTTTGACACAAAGAGCCCGTTTATAACGAGCGGCATACGCATAGGCACGCCGGCAACAACGTCGCGAGGCTTTAAGGAGGAGGATATGGCGGAGATCGCGAAGCTTATAAAGCTCACGCTCACCGATTTTGAAAATTCGCAGGAGGAGGTCCGCGCACGCGTTAAGGCGCTCTGTGGCAAGTATCCTTTATACGAATAATTATTTGCTGTTTTGCGGGGGCTTGC
>DVLU01000075.1 GCA_018715365.1 Candidatus Ornithomonoglobus intestinigallinarum
TAAAAAAACGCGGGCAAAAGCTCCGCGCAAAACCGGAGGTGTAAAGGAATGAGAGTAAAAATCACACTTGCCTGCACCGAGTGCAAGCAGAGAAACTACAACACGATGAAAAACAAAAAGAACGACCCCGACAGACTTGAGATGAACAAGTACTGCAAATTCTGCAGAAAGCATACTCTTCACAAGGAAACGAAATAAGGAGCAGAGAAAATGGCAGATGCAAATGTAACAAAAAAGAAGGGCAATAAGGTGCTGAGATTCCTTAAGGACTGCAAGGCCGAGGTTAAAAAAGTAACATGGCCCGACAGAAAGCAGCTTATCCATAATACAGGTATCATACTTGTGTTTATTGCCATTGTAACCGTAGTATTGTCTTTATTGGACGCGGGCTTTGCAAAGCTGTTCCAGTTGCTTACCAACCTGCTGTAACGTCTGAAAGGAGAATTGTTAATGGCAGAAGAAGCAAAATGGTACGTTGTTCACACGTATTCGGGCTATGAAAACAAGGTTAAGGCGAATATCGAAAAATCCGTTGAAAACAGAGGCATATCCGACCTCATAACGGACGTAAGAGTTCCGACCGAGGACGTTGTTGAGAAAAAGGGCGATGCGGAAAAAATAGTCAAGAGGAAAATATTTCCCGGCTATGTTATAATCAAAATGATTATGACGGACGAAAGCTGGTTTGTTGTGCGGAACACGCGCGGCGTTACCGGTTTTGTCGGACCCGGCTCAAAGCCCGTTCCGCTTTCCGATGAGGAAGTGGAAAGAATGGGTGTGGAAACAATACGTATGGCGGCGATAGATTTTGCCGTCGGCGACAGAGTTGCCATAAAGTCCGGACCTATGGAAGGTTTTGCGGGCAAGATTACGAATATCGACGAAACAACGCGCAAGGTAAACGTTACGGTGTCGATGTTCGGGCGCGAAACGCCTGTTGAAATAGATTATACGCAGGTTGAGCGCATAGATTAAGCTGACAGTCCCTTTTTGGGGTTGTTATATATTTTAAAGTAAGTATCCCTCTGGTAACAGTGGGAGGACGCCGAATTTCAATATGCGTCCGATTTTTACCACAAATGACGGATAAGCCGTCATGGAATTTCAAGGAGGTGGCCATTATGGCACAAAAGGTTGCAGGTTATATCAAATTACAAATTCCTGCCGGAAAAGCAACACCGGCTCCCCCTGTTGGTCCGGCTCTCGGTCAGCACGGTGTAAACATAATGCAGTTTACAAAGGAATTTAACGAAAAAACGGCGAAGGACGCAGGACTTATCATTCCTGTTGTTATCACGGTATATGCGGATCGTTCCTTCTCATTTATAACAAAAACGCCGCCCGCGGCAGTTCTTATTAAGAAGGCTTGCAAGATTCAGAGCGGTTCGGGCGTTCCGAACAAAACAAAGGTAGCTACAATTTCAAAGGCGGATCTTCAGGCTATAGCAGAGCAGAAGATGCCCGACCTTAACGCAGCTTCCGTTGAAGCGGCAATGAGCATGATTGCCGGCACATGCCGCAGCATGGGCGTATTGATAGGCGACTGATAGGTTATAAAAGGTGGGAGAGTATATCTCGTTTGACCACGCAAGGAGGAAAATAAATGTTTAGAGGAAAGAAATATCAAGACAGCGCAAAGCTTGTTGACAGAACAAAGCTTTACGATGCGGGCGAGGCTCTCGAGCTCGTAACAAAAATTTCAAAGGCTAAATTCGACGAAACGGTTGAGGCTCACATAAAGCTCGGCGTTGACTCAAGACACGCGGACCAGCAGGTAAGAGGCGCCATAGTTCTCCCCAACGGTACCGGTAAAACATCAAGAGTGCTTGTTTTTGCAAAGGGCCCCAAGGCTGACGAAGCACAGGCAGCCGGCGCAGATTACGTTGGCGAGATGGATCTTGTTACAAAGATTCAGAGCGAAAACTGGTTTGATTTCGACGTTGTTGTTGCAACTCCCGATATGATGGGCGTTGTCGGCCGTCTCGGTAAGGTGCTCGGCCCCAAGGGACTTATGCCGTCGCCGAAGGCAGGTACGGTAACAATGGACGTTACAAAGGCCGTAAATGAAATAAAAGCAGGTAAGATCGAATACAGACTCGATAAGACGAACATAATCCACTGCCCCATAGGCAAGGTTTCGTTCGGTCCGGAAAAGCTTAAGGAAAACTTTGACGCGCTCCTCGGAGCAATCGTTAAGGCTAAGCCCGCGGCTGCAAAGGGTCAGTATTTGAGAAGCGTTGTTGTGGCTTCGACAATGAGCCCCGGCATAAAGATAAACCAGGCAAAGATCGGCTGATGAATATCATTTGAGACCGCATATCGCGGTCTCTTTTTTTGTAAATGCTTCATATAAAGTATTGAAAATCAGAAAATAATATGGTATAATTAAATAAAACTTATTATAGAGGGCGAACGAAAATGGCAGGGCTAAGCAAGAATCATTTTTATTATGGAGCGATATTGGCGGCAATTATAGAATATAATCCCGATACTGCATTGGTATTACTTGAACAGACTGATGCTCGGAATGTGTATAAAATACAGACCAATACGTCTCAGGAATGTACAATATTTTTCAAGTACGCTTCTGGGAAAAATAACCACTGGCAATTTAATTTTTCCGCAGATGATAGGAGGTTTTTAGAAGAAGAATATAAGAAGAAAACCCCTACATTTATTTACTTATTGTGCGCGAAAGAAAAATTGCGGAAATCTGAAATTGTAGTTTTAAATTACGATGAATATAAGCAAATTCCAAATAATTCATATCTATATGTCACTTTAGCTGATAGAGGACACTATTTTTCCGTATCAAATTTACAAATTAGGAGAAACAGATTGAAGCAAACATTTGATGATTTGATCAAGGAAACTGTTGAAAAATCAAAAGGATATTATTGCCCTAAGTGCGGAGAGAAAATAACAAAATTAAATTTATAATTACATGAAGAAATTAAAAAAATTATAGTATTTTTATAAATATTTTCATCAAAGAAAGGGGCGGAGCAAAATGTTAAAACGTATATTATTCGGAGCCGTGCTTTTGAGCTGCAGCATTATCTTTTCGGGCTGTGCCGGGCATGACGAATACCCGTTTTCCCCGATAGCCCTTGAAAAGCGTTTCGGTGACAGCATGGAGGATGTTGTCGAAGATTTGAGCATAGACCTTTCATCTGCTGAGGTCGTTGAACAGAGCGAGGAGCAGACGGATATAACTATGAGGAATGTGCCTATAGCAGAGGGACAGACAGCAATTGTCAGGCTGTCATTCAATAAAGATATATTAGACTTTGTACTTTATTCCTCATATGATGTTGAATTTATATATGATCAGGCAATGGCATTGTATGATAATTTTGCAGAAAAATACGGCGAGGATATTACCGAACCGTATTGGCCGGCAGTTAAATCGAATATAAGCAGAGAGAGATTTCTTGATTGTGCCAGTCAGCCGGGATTTATTGCGCGCTGGAAGGTACAAAATAAGAGTATCAGCAAATCAATATATGACGGCGAGGATACAAAGCTTGCGATGACAGCGGAAAGTGCGGTAACCACGGACGGAGTAAATATCGCAAATATTTACTTGTCTTTTATACCGCTGTCACAGCTGCCTTGACATTGATGTTGTGTTATGGGTATTTTTAAACAATAGAGGAGGTGAATTATGATGAAGAAAACACTTGTACAAATATTATTCGGAGCCGTGCTTTTGAGCTGCAGCATTATCTTTTCGGGCTGTGCCGGGCATGACGAATACCCGTTTTCACCGGCATCTCTTGAAAAGCGCTTCGGCGACAGCATGGAGGAGGTTGTGAATGAGCTTGATATTGATCTTGAGGCTGTTGAGGTAAAAGATGTGAGTGACAATCAAGTTGACATACTGATACAGGACGCCGATATGGCTGAAAATCAAAAGGCAATCGGGCTTACAATGTCGTTTTACAATGAAACGCTTGTTTATCTGCGCTATGTTTCCGATGATCCCGGCTTTATCTATGATTGCGCGGCAGAGCTCGGAAATACATATGATGAAAAGTACGGGGAGGATTTGACCGACCCGACCCGCTCGAATTCGAGAACAAAGGCCGGCAGGGACGATTTTGTCGGCGGCGATGCGGAATTTGTCGGGCAATGGAGGGCAGACAATGAAAAAATAAGCGAAACCGTGTTTGACGGCGAAGAAACAAAATTGCTGCTGAGGTTCGATTCGATAAGGCAAAGCGATGGCGAACCGGGGGCTTCTCTGGCAATATCATTTGTGCCGATGTCGGAAATGTGGTAAGAAACAAATTTCCCGCACGGGCGCGAAAAAAGAAAAATAAAAAATAAAAAAGAAAAATTTTAAAAATATTTGTGAATTTTTTATAAACCTATTGCAACTTTGCCGCAAACGTGATATAATATATATACTGAATGTTAAAAAAATAACAATCAGCGATACATATCCATTTATACAATAAATGTTTGAACGGAGGTCATTTATCATGGCAAGATTTACATTACCCAGAGATTTATATTACGGCAAGGGCGCTCTTGAGAATCTCAAGAACCTCGAAGGAAAGAAAGCGATTGTTGTAACGGGAGGCAGCTCAATGCGCCGCGGCGGTTTCCTTGCAAAAACGGAGGAATATTTAAAGCAGGCGGGCATGGAGGTAAGGCTTTTTGAAGGTGTTGAGCCCGACCCGTCGGTTGAAACTGTTATGAAGGGCGCGGCCGCAATGACGGAATTTGAGCCGGATTGGATAGTTGCCATAGGCGGCGGCTCGCCGATAGACGCGGCAAAGGCGATGTGGGCGTTTTACGAGCATCCCGAAACAACGTTTGAAACGCTTTGCACGCCGTTCAACTTCCCCAAATTAAGAACAAAGGCCAAGTTCTGCGCAATTCCCTCAACCTCGGGAACGGCGACGGAGGTTACGGCTTTCTCGGTAATAACGGACTATTCAAAGGGAATAAAGTATCCGCTTGCCGATTTTGAAATCACTCCGGACGTTGCTATAGTAGACCCCGACCTTGT
The DNA here is from genome assembly GCA_018715365.1 of Candidatus Ornithomonoglobus intestinigallinarum. GTDB lineage: Bacteria > Bacillota > Clostridia > UBA1381 > UBA1381 > Ornithomonoglobus_A > Ornithomonoglobus_A intestinigallinarum. The sequence goes on from DVLU01000075.1 coordinate 5,021, forward strand.
TGCAACACTGCCGGCAAAGCAGGTGGCATATACGGGCATGGACGCATTGACACACGCAATAGAAGCGTATGTGTCAACGCTTAATTCACCGTTTACCGACCCGCTTGCAATAAAGGCCATAGAGATGGTTCTCGATTATCTGCCGCAGTCGTATCTCGGCGATATGGACGCAAGAGAGCAGATGCACTACGCACAGTGCCTTGCGGGACAGGCGTTTTCGAACGCGCTTCTGGGTATAGTTCACTCGATGGCGCATAAGACGGGCGCGGCATTCTCAACGGGTCACATCCCGCACGGATGCGCAAACGCAATTTATCTGCCTTATGTTATAAAGTATAACGCTCATGAGCCCGAGGCTATGAGACGTTATGCCGACATCGCAAGACGCGTAGGTCTTGGCGGAACGTCGGAGCGCGCGCAGGTGAACGCTCTTATCGCAAAGATAGAAGAATTCAACAGAGCATTGAATATCCCCAAGACGCTTAAGGAATTCGGCGTAAACGAGGAGGAATTCAAGCAGAAGATTTCGGAGATTGCAGTCAATGCCGTAGGCGACGCCTGCACGGGCTCAAATCCGAGATCGATAACGCCGGAGCAGATGGAAAAGCTTTTCTACTGCACATATTACGGAACAGAAGTAGACTTTTAATTTCAATTTATTGTCTTAATGCAAAATGCGCCGCAAAACGCGGCGCATTTTGCGTATACGGGAGAAAGAAAAAATGGAGTATCACAATATACAGCCGGTCTTTGATGAAAATTCGGAAATACTCATACTGGGAAGCTTCCCGTCGGTAAAATCGCGCGAAGCAAAATTTTTTTACGGCCATCCGCAGAACCGTTTCTGGCGCGTTACGGCGGCGCTCATGAACGAGGAAACGCCGCGGACGATTGAGGAGAAGCGCGCGTTTTTGCTGAGGAATAAAATAGCCGTATGGGATGTTATAGGAAGCTGCGATATAACGGGCTCATCGGACAGCTCTATAAAAAACGTTGTGCCTAATGATATTTCGGTCATATTAAATAATTCAAACGTAAAGCGTGTTTTCACAAACGGCGCCGCGGCGTATAACCTTTACAAAAAGCATATCGAAAAGGCAGCGGGCAGGGAAGCTGTGCGCCTGCCGTCAACAAGCCCGGCAAACGCGGCGTATTCCGTTGAGCGGCTTATAAGCGAATGGCGCGTTATTTTGGGTTGAAAAGCTCGCATTTATGTGGTATAATAGATATATCATATTGAAATTGCAGAGAAAGGAATGACACCAAATGAAAATAGAAACAAAATGTATACAGTCGGGCTACAAGCCGAAAAGCGGCGAGGCGCGCGTGCTGCCGATATACCAGAGCACAACCTACAAGTATGACAGCGCCGAGCATATGGGAAAGCTGTTTGACCTTGAGGAGGACGGGTATTTTTATACGCGTCTTGCAAATCCCACCTGCGGAGCCGTTGAAGAAAAGATAGCCGACCTTGAGGGCGGCGTCGGCGCGATGCTCACATCGTCGGGACAGGCCGCCACGCTTGCCGCCGTTATGACTATAGCGCGTGCGGGAGACCATATAGTGTGCTCAAATTCGGTTTACGGCGGGACGTTTAACCTGCTCGACGTTACGCTTAAAAAATTCGGCATAGACGTAACATTTGTTGACCCCGACGCGGAAGCCGCGGAAATCGGGAAAGCCTTTAAGGATAACACAAAAGCGCTTTTGGGAGAAACCATAGCAAATCCCGCGCTTACGGTGCTCGATATAGAAAAGTTTGCAAAGCTTGCACATTCGCACGGCGTGCCGCTTATAGTCGATAATACGTTCGCAACGCCCGTGCTGTGCAGGCCGATAGAGTTCGGCGCCGATATAGTTATACATTCAACGTCAAAATATCTTGACGGGCACGCGGTTGCTCTCGGCGGCGTTGTTGTTGACAGCGGAAATTTCGACTGGGCGGCGAGCGGTAAGTTCCCGGAGTTTACGGTGCCCGATGAGTCGTATCACGGCGTTGTGTATACGGAAAAGTTCGGAAGGGCGGCGTTTATCGTAAAGGCGCGCGCGCAGCTTATGCGCGATATGGGCTTTGCGCCCGCGCCGATGAATGCGTTTTTATTGAATTTGGGTACGGAAACGCTTCATCTCCGTATGCCGCGCCACAGCGAAAACGCGCTTAAGGTTGCGGAATTTCTGGAAAACGACGACAGGATAGCGTGGGTAAATTATCCCGGACTTGCAAGCAGCAAATATAAGCCGCTTGTTGACAAGTATCTGCCAAACGGCGCAAGCGGCGTTGTTTCATTCGGCATAAAAGGCGGACGCGAAGCGGCGGGACGCATGCTTGATGCAATGGAGCTTGCGGCGATAGTAACGCACGTTGCGGATGCGAGGACGTGCGCGCTTCATCCGGCAAGCACAACGCACCGCCAGATGACCGACGAGCAGCTTGAGGAATGCGGAGTGGGCGCAGATCTTATAAGGCTAAGCGTCGGTATCGAAAATGCGGAAGATATAATTGAAGATATAAAACAGGCGCTCGATAAAGCCGTAAAGTAATTTTTCCTCCTCGCTGAACTTATCTTTTTGCGCCCGTTACCATTTGCTCCGAGCTGGTAACGCACGATGCGCGTTAAGGCTCTTCCGCAAACGGATAACGTGCGCCGCAAGAAAAAGAAAAAAGAAAACACTACGGGAGTTTAAAAGGGGGCGGGCGTGCGAATTTTTTTCTGTAAATTAAGCTTCTGTGGTAAAATTTATATTTTTCAGGGCAGGGCATTCGTCCTGCCCAGCTACAATATATCATAAAAATTCCGGCATGTCAAGGGCGCCCGTCAGGGCGTTCTTTGGAGCAGCTTGCTGCGTAAACCCTTGATGTGACGGTATTTTTGTGATACCACTCATTCGGGCATTCTGCCCTCGTACATGATAGATAACTCCCCATAGACCTTGCCCCAGTTTCGCAGCGGCATTGTCCATTTCTTCGTCGCTTCCCAAGTCGCAAGATACAGCGCCTTCTGCAAGGATGCTACCGTCGGGAATACACTTCGTTGGCTGTTCAGCCGTCTGTATGCGCTGTTAAGACTCT
>DVLU01000076.1 GCA_018715365.1 Candidatus Ornithomonoglobus intestinigallinarum
GTATTATAGTCGCATGTTACATTTTTGGAATAACAATTGCTTATAACAGCATTATCTGTCATAAAGCCTGCTATCGCGCCTGCCGATATGTATATCCAGTTATCCTGCTTGAGCCTGAACGTTACATTCTCCACACCGAGATTTTCTATTACCGCATCACCGCCTATTGCGGAGAACAAGCCGAACGCCCCGTGCTGACCGACACCTGTATTTAATTTTACCGCATTTATCAAATAGTTTTTAATCACATGTCCGCCGCCGTCAAGATTGCCCTTAAACATCGTACCCATTTTGTCCGACGTATCATACAGCGCCACGGGGTCGATCCAGCCGCGGTTTCCTTCGTGATCCGCAAAATCGATATCCGCCGTCAGCCTCCAGTATTCGCCCGCGCCGCCGTCAGCATCGCTGTTTATATACGTCCTGAACTCATTCCAGTCAGCCGCGGAGCTTATGAGATACGGGTCATTTGCCGTTCCCGTACCGCCAGACGCAGCAGCGCTTAAAGACGGGAGCATACCGAGCATCAGCGCTCCGATTGTAAGAAAATTTATCAGCTTTTTCATTTTTTCTCCTTTTCCGCTTTAATAATTAAAGCATCTGTCATCGCCGGCTCCTATTCTCGTACAATAAACGCGCTTATTGCTCTTGTCCACGGTAACCACCTGGAAGCTCTGCTCGTTTACGGTGTTCATTTCCCTCGATATGCCGGGCTCGCTCGAAACCGTTGTGTCGCCGTCCGATATTACATTAACAAACGAACCGTTGTCGCTGTAATAAAGCATATCGTCAGAATGCGAATGTCCCGAGAACCATCCGATGAAATCGCCTTTGTAATCGGCAAAATCGCCCGTCTTTGTCTTAAAGCCCTCAACCACGGCGCGGACGTCGTCTCTTAATTCCACAACATCGCAGTTATATCCCGCCTCTGTTGTATTCCATATTGCAAGATGCGAGAATATTACGCAGTCCCAATCATTATCGGGTAATTTCAGAGCTGTATTTTTCAGCCATTCTATCTGCTCATCTGACATTGTATAATACCATGTCTTATTCATTCCGTCCTGCACAAGACCGTTTTCGTCGACGTTTACCTCGTAATCCATATCGTTAAGCGATATATAGCGCACCTTGTTTTCCGCATCGTCCTTATAGAAATACGTTGTCGGGTCGCCGTTGTCGTTTCTCACCGCGCCGCTTTTTTCAATATCGTCCTTATAGAACCAATCATATGCCTCGTCCTCCGTAAGGCTGTATTGATTCTGCGAGCCCCATGCCCAATCGTGGTTGCCTATTGTCTTTATAAGCGGTATCCCTTCAAAGAGATCCGTCAGCTCGTCATAGTCATCTCTTAAGCCCTGCTTCCCGTCGGCATCGGTGAGCCACGCGGTAACCCAGTCGCCGCCGCCCAAAACATCGTTTATACCGCAGTTGTTTATAAGCTCCTTGATAAGCGGGATAAAATGCTTTGTATTATGCTGCAGATGTATGTCCGTTATAAATATAAAGCTGAAGGCGTCGGGGTTCTCCTGCAAATTGTTTACCGCTTCCGCTTTTTCCTTTATGTAATCCTTATAATAATCGGGGATATGGTTTTTCACGTCCACGCTGTAAAGCGAAACAGCCTCCTGTGCCTCCGCCGCGCTTAATTTTGAGCCGTCGTCTTTTTTTACTTCTATCGTAAATATCCTGTCGGGATATACGTTAAAATAACCGAATTGCATCCATTCGTTATACGGTATTTCAAAGCTCGGCGAATATTTCCTGTTTATAACATAGCTGCCGTCGGCGGTCCCCGCAGAAACCTCATTCACTTTAAAGCTGCAGCCGTCCTCCGCTTCTATCAAAATCTGCTGCTTGTCAAACACGGCAGCCGTTCTTATCCCGCCGCCCGCATCCGATTCCGTAATTACCGAACCGTTTGCGGCAAACGAGCCGTCCTCCCATTGCACGCTGCCGTTAATCTCCGTCAGCGTCTGATCGGCAGTGCGCAGACCGCTGCTCGCATTAACGCCGAGGCCGGCAATTGCCGATACAACGCACACGGCGCTAAAGAGCGCGCACAGCTTTTTACACATTTTCAAAGTTTCCTCGCTCCTTCCTTAGAATCTGCATCTAAAATCTGTGTTTTTTTATTATTTTTTTATTATTTTTTATTATTTGTACAAATAACCTTGCCCTAACTTATATAATAATTATACTATATATACAATCAAAATGGAAGTTTAAAAAATATAAACTTTATTATTATTTTCTACACTGCCGCTTTCCGCGCTCAAAACAGCGCTGCCGGCCTGCATATAAACACAAGCCGGCAACCCTCCTTTAAGTTATAATAAATCAGTCGTTTATAAGAAACCTTGCCACAGGCAGTTTGAGTTCGGCTGCTCCGTTTGAAATAACGTCGCAAAGATACTCCGCCCCCGCTTCGGTGAAGTGAACGGTATCCTCCACATAATAGCCGAGCGCTTCCGTACCGGTACGCCCAAGCTCACTCATAAGCTCTGCGGTGGCCGCGTTGAGGTCAATTACCGGCACGTTTCTTTCCCTGCCTATTTCCCTCATTACCTCCGGATAGCCGTTAAGCGTTTCAACCGTTTCATACCTTCCGTCTTCTCCGCGATTATCCGTTGCGCACGTCAATTTCTCGGGCGACGTTACGAATACGGGGATCGCTCCCTTTTCTCTTGAACCGAGCACAAACTGCATGAGCAGGTTCTTAAACTCATCCTTTGTAAATCTTGTGAAGTCATTTGTTGCAAGCTGGATAAACACATAATCGCCGGGCTGAAGCTTTGCAAGCAGCTGATCGAAACGTCCGCCGTAGATAAATTCCTCGGCAGTCATTCCGCTGCGCGCAAGCGAATTGTCAACCGTAACATTATTGCTGTCAAATCTCTTGCCTATAAGCTGACCCCAGCCGCGCAGCATATCGCTTTCGGCATACGTTGCGCAAAGCGAGTCGCCTATTGTGTGAATCGTTACGTGCGAATCGTCCGAAAGCGTCGGCAAATTCTGTTCGGGAACGGAATAAGGCTTCAGCGTTCCGTCAAATACAAACAGCTTAACCGTATCGGCGCCGTTTACATCAAGACCGACGTTCATTTCCTCCGCAAGGTCGCATATTCTTATACCTGTAAGCGCCGAATCCGTATACAGAGCCACATACAGCTTCGCCTCCGCGCCGGCATCGTTTATGTTTGCGTATACCTTGTCTATCCTTGATGCGTTCTCTATGCTGTATACCGTGCCGCCCTCGGCGTCAACCATGCCGATGTTCAAAATATCTATCGGTTCCGTTTCTTTTATTGTTACCGGTATGGTCCTTGTAACCTGCCTGTCGGCTATTTTCATAACGGCATTCAGCGTGTCCTCAACGCTGCCCAGACCTATCGGAAGATTTTGAAGCTTTCCGTCGGGCGCGATATATTCCGAATAATACTGAACCTCAACTCCGCCGCATATTTTCTTCTGCGTGTACAGATCACTGTCCAATTCGTCAAGCTTATTATAGATGTAAACGCTGTTATCGAGCATTGTCTGCTCAATATCGGCATCAACCTCAACAACCTCAACGTCGTCTATAAGCATATCAACAGAGCCTGCGATGCCGAGCATAACAGGTCCGCTTTCCGAGGGCTTTACGTATACGGCCGTCGTTTCCCATTTATCGCCTATCGTTTTATTCTGAAGCAGCTCCGTCAGATCCTCGTCGCCCAGTCTGAATACAAGCTCCGATTCCGTGCCCGCATGCAGAGTGCGCGACTTAAACGATACTTTATAATATTTATCTGCCGTTAAGTTTACGTCGTATGCTATATGGCTGCCCTGCGGAAGGTTCATCACAAGCGATACCATATCCTCCTCCCATATGGGCTCGCACGTTGCGCCGTCCGCGGCAAATATCTCGTCGATATTTTCCTTTGACATACGTCCCTCTTTAACGTAATTCAGATACTTTCCTCCGGAATTTTCCCATTTCAGCGACGGGAAGCAATCATAGCCCGACGCCGAAAGCTCTCCCGGAACATACGCGCTTGACCAGTTCCATGAAATGTATCTGACGTCCGAAAGATATGCGCCCCAGGTGTAGCCGTCATACCATTCGCTGTTGTTCATTGTCTGATAGCTGTTGAAAACCTTTGTACCGAGCTTGTTCTGCACAACGTATGTATCGGAATAGCAGTCCGAAACGCTGCGGAACACCTCGCCGCGTCCTATAAGGCCGGAATCGTACATGATATATTCATACGATAATCCCGCATAGTCGCCGGTGCCGTCCTTATGATCCTCCTCAACGCCGAGAGCGTAGCAGCTTGCAACCTCAACGCCGTCGCCGTTAAGTATACCTATCAGTCCGCCAGCCGTATGGAACTGTCCCTGTCCCTCCGGATGCTCGTTAAACAGCGGCCACGGATCCCACTGAAGCTCGTAGCTTACATGCTTAACATAGCACTCGCGCACGCTTGCGTTATCGTTCATTTCGCCGACAAGACCGCCGAACATTTCGTTCCAGTGCCACTGATAAAGCATTGCCGTTACATTTTCTATTCCCAAATTATGTATGCAGGAATTTCCGCCGGCATATGCGAACAAGCCGTAGGTTGTGTAGTCAACCGTGAGATTAAGCCTGTAATTTTTGATTACATGGCCGTTTCCGTCAAAATCGCCTTTAAAGGGATTTTCAGCCGACCCTATCGGCTTCCATACCGCATTGTTAAGGTCAATGTCCGATGTAAGCTTGAAATATTTATTGTCCGTATCGACAGTTTCGGCAAATGTGTAAAAATCATACGTATCTTCAATCAGATACGGATCGCTCTCCGTACCGCTTCCGTTTAATACGTTCTGCTGCCTCTGCCACGAGAATATCGGATAACCGCCGTTTATATTATTTGAATCCGCCTCAAATACCGCTTTCAGCTCATCCGGGACATTTTTAAGCTTCTCCGCGGTCTGCGTTTCGCCTATATATCCCACGGGCGTTTCCTGACTGTAATAAGCGTAAGGCCACGGAAGCGTTGTTGTATCGGGATAATACATCTCCCACCAGCCGCCGCCCCAGGCGCCGGCGTCGGCAACGCCTATTGTCGTATCGCTGTAGCATTTCTGTATCGATGTATTTGTTGAATAAATACCGCCGACTATTCCGCCGTAGTACATCACATTCGTTCCCGGTGTAAATAACCGCCCGTAGCTGTTTATTACAGAGGCGCTGTCATACATCGAGCCCGCTAGACCGCCGCTCGTTATATATTGTCCGTCGGGATTTGCATTATCACATATTACATTCTTCGAATAGCAGTTTGTGATTTTCGCATTGCCTATCATTGTGCCCGCAACTGCGCCCGCAGATATGTATATCCAGTTCTCTCCCATCCTGAGCGTTACGTTCTCGGCGCCGAGGTTTTCTATTACGGCGTCACCGCCTATTGCGGAGAACAAGCCGAATGCCCCGTGATTGCCGAGCTCGTTTTGCACAGCATTTATTGTATAGTTTTTAACAACATGTCCGCCGCCGTCAAGATGGCCTTTAAACGATGTCCCCTCCGGCAGCTCATTTGTACCGTTGCCAACGTCATACTTGCCCACAGGTGTTATCCAGCCGCCGTCATAGCCGGAAAAATCAATATCAGCCGTCAGCTTCCAATGCTCGCCCGCGCCGTTATCACCGTCGCTCATTACATACTCCCCGAATTCGTTCCAATCCTCAACGGAGCTTATGAGATACGGATCTTCGGCCGTGCCCGTTCCGCTGCCGCCAGCCGCAAAGCTCATTTGGACCGAACACGCCGCGATGACCGGAACAAGCAATGCGCTTAACATGTTTTTTACCTTCATTACCTTACCTCCCGATTCTGAAATTTGGTTTTTAATTAACCTTTGTTATTTCTATTATACACCATTAACCCGGCAAATGGAAGTTTAAATAACGTATGCTTTGTGGATATAATATAATATCCATCTTAAACTTCGCTTTCCGTTTTGCATTTTATACAAAAATAGGCTCCCGGTCTCAGAATACACGGTAAAGAGAGCAAGAGAGAGGGGTTACAATGCGTAACGGAGAGACCGTGCACTCTGGGATCGAGAGCCTATTTGATTTTGTTTGCTTTTAGTTGTTAAATGTCACTAAATCATTAAAGCTTACCTGTGCCTTAACACTGTATTCTTTAAGCGACGGCAGCCAATCCTTTGTTCCGCTGCTTGCCGTTATAACGTTTTCTTTGCTGAAGTTCGTTATTGACATCGTCGGTTTTGTGTATGTATATTTTTTCATTTACCGGACACCTCCCGCTTTGATAATGATACCGATATATCGTTTCTGTAAATTTCGGGAACATCGTTTATCTGAAGCCCGAAGGTAACGTTGCTGTTTACATCAGCTTCAATAAGCTTTGCCAGCGGATAGCCGCCCGTTCCGTTTGTATAATCCACAACAACGGATTTATATGCCGGCAGATACATTTCTTCTATATAGAAGCCGACTCTGCCGTCATTTACTTCATCGGTTGTCCTTGTCATCTTCACTGTTAGGGGACGCAGTATCGGCCAGCCGTCGTTTGTGCCGTCGTCTGCAATAAAGTTTGCTCTGAGCTCATTTGGCACGGCCTTCAGTTCAGCTTCCGTCACTCTTGTTCCGATATAGCCTGTTTTGCCGTCTTTAAACCATCCATTCCCACTGCCGCGATTACCGGGCCATGTTTTTGTCATATCTTGAACATAGTACAGATTGTACCAAGAATTATTCCAGTCGCAATCGCTGACAACGGCTATTGATGTGTCACTGTAACAATTTTGTATAACGGCAGCCTGTGAGTAAATACCGCCGACTATTCCGCCGTAGTACATCAACTTCTTTCCCGGTGTAAATAACCGCCCGTAGCTGTTTATTACAGAGGCGCTGTCATACATTGAGCCAGCCAGGCCGCCGCTCGTTATATATTGTCCCTCGGGATTTGCATTGTCACATATTACATTCTTCGAATAGCAGTTTGTGATTTTCGCATTGCCTATCATCGTGCCCGCAACTGCGCCCGCCGATATGTATATATGGTCCGCTCCCATCCTGAGCGTTACGTTCTCTGCGCCGAGGTTTTCTATTACGGCGTCGCCGCCTATAGCGGAGAACAAACCGAATGCCCCGTGATTGCCGAGCTCGTTTTTCACAGCATCTATTGTATAGTTTTTAACAACATGTCCGTCGCCGTCAAAGTTGCCTTGAAACATCTTGCCTTCCGCAGGCTCATCTTGCGCGCCAACGTCATACTTGCCCACAGGCGCTATCCAGCCCTGGCTTTCTGTTTGCTTAAAATCGATATCCGCCGTCAGCTTCCAGTACTCTCCGGCGCCGCCGTCATCGTCGCCGTTTACATACTTCCTGAACTTGCTCCAGTCATCCGCGGAGCTTATGAGATACGGGTCGTCTTTTGTACCCGAGCCGCGCCATTCCGCCGCAAAGCTTATTTGAACCGTACATGCCATAATGACCGGAACAAGCAATGCGCTTACCATGTTTCTTACCTTCATTACGTTACCTCCTAATTTCTTAAATTTGGTTTGAATTAACCTTTGTTGCTTTTATTATACACCATTGTGACGAAAAATGGAAGTTTAAATAATCTATGCTTTTTGCATATTGACGGTTTACAAGCCGGCTTTTATTTTTCGGACAGCCAATGCTTTATGTTCTGCGCGATTTCCACCGTTTTGAATTTTATTTTTACCTTATCGCCGTTATCTGTTATAAGCTCGCAGCTTTCCGGCGAAACCGAGCTGCGCAGCAGCTTTTCGGAGCTTTTTTCAAGCTTCGCTTCGTCACCGCCCACGGCGCACATCGGCGGATACATCACGCACCACCAGTTTTGTCCCGAGCCGCTGCCGAGAACGAGCCGCACTCCGTAATACTCGCCCGCCGGCAGTGTTATATTTTTATACTGTTTTGACGGGAAATAGAATTTTCCGTAATACGCCTTTGCGCCGTAGTTTTCGCCCTCCGCCTTCAGCACGCCGCGCGCCGTTTGCTCCGCCTTTTCCAAAAAATTTTCCTCAGATAAATCCACATTTTCAAGCACGGCGTCGCGCACCTTAAGCTTCACCGACTGCGCCCGCCGCGAATCGCTGTCAGCAACAATATGCAGCCGCGTTATGCCGTTTTGCATTTCCTCCTCAAAGCCGCCGCACAGCGACGTTATGCCTGCCGTCAGAACAAGCGAAATCACAAGCGAATATATTATTTTTTTCATGCAAACTTCCCTCCGTGTGCTTTTCTTATTAAAAAAATATTGCCTTTTCCGCATTTTTTAATACATGAGGGCAAATAATAACTTCAATAAAGCATGATTTAATAAAACAGGAAAGGACTTATATCATATGAAAAAAATAACCGCATTGATCTTATGCCTGCTTACGCTTCTGCCCGTTTCTGCGGGAGCGCAGTATTCCTCATCGGACAAGCAGCTGCTTGCAAGGGCCGTAAACGGCGAAGCGCGCGGCGAGCCGTATGAAGGGCAGGTTGCCGTTGCGGCGGTGATATTAAACAGGGTCAAACATTCGTCGTTCCCAAACACAATATCGGGCGTTATATATCAGCCGGGGGCGTTTACCGCCGTTTCCGACGGGCAGATAAACGTGCCGATATCCGAGGATTCCACCGTTTACAAGGCGTGCGAAGACGCAATAAACGGCTGGGACCCCTCCGGCGGCGCGATATATTATTTTAATCCCGACACCGCCACAAGCTCGTGGATATGGTCAAGACCTCTTATTGTTACAATCGGCAAGCACAGGTTTTGCAGATAGCATACGCCGTATAAAGGAGACTGAATATTATGGAAAAAAGACGGATACATTTTTTTATATACGCCGCACTCGGCGCCGGGCTTATCGGCGCGCTTTTATGGGGCTTTAATATGCAGAAGGACGCCAAGGCGCTCGAAACAAACGTTGAAAATTCCTATAACCGCGCCTTCTCGGAGCTTACGGACTATATCGACAGCATCGATATAAAGCTTACAAAGGCGCAGCTTGCGCACACGCCGGCTCAGCTTGCGTCAATTTCAAACGACATTTTTTCGGAGGCGGCGGAAGCGAAGTCGTGTCTCGGTCAGCTGCCGACGTCGCAGGTGCAGCTTGACAACACCTCCAAATTCCTTTCGCAGGTCGGCGACTACACGTATGTTTTGTCGCAGTCGCTCATAAACGGCGAGGAAATATCGCAGGAGCAATACGACACGCTTGCGGAGCTTAACGACTTTGCGTCGTCGCTCAAGGAAAACCTCGTAAAAATACAGAGCGATATATATTCCGGAAACATACGTCTTTCCGAATTGAACGAGCGAAAGCGCGGCAACGTTGCCGAAGCGGACGGCGGCGACATTCTTGAAAGCCTTGAGAATGTTGAAAAAGCGTTTGACGAATACCCGTCGCTTATTTATGACGGTCCGTTTTCGGAGCATATAGAAAACCGCAGCGCCGCAATGCTTGAGGGCGCAGAGGAAATATCGGAGGAGGAGGCGCTTAAAAAGGCGCAGGAATTTTTGGGAGACAGAGGCCGCGGCCTGGAGCCGTCGGGGCAAACGGAAAACACACAGCTTGCCGCGTATAATTTTTCGGCGGCAAACGGAAGCGAGCAAATATCGGTGAGCGTAACAAAACGGGGCGGCTATATTTTATATTTCCTCGATAACCTTACCGTTGAGGGCTTGTCGTTAAGCGTTGCCGACGCAACGGAAAAGGCGCTTGATTTTTTGGAAAGCCGCGGCATATACAACATGGTGAGCAGCTATTACGATATGAGCGGCAACATTGCAACAATAAACTTTGCCTATTCGCAAAAC
>DVLU01000077.1 GCA_018715365.1 Candidatus Ornithomonoglobus intestinigallinarum
TAATATAAAATATGATATAATTTATAGGTACATAAACCAACACAACCGGAGATAATGAAATGGACGATAAATTATTACATACGGCGGACAGGCAGAGGATAATCCAGGAGCTTGTGCCGGGCAAGCAGATAACGCTTGCGCATATAATAGCCGCGCCCGATCCGATACTTTATCAAAAGCTCGGCTTAAATCCCGAAATAGATTACAGCGGCAGCGCAATAGGAATAATCACGTTTTCGCCTGCCGAAACTGCAATAATCGGAGCGGATATAGCAACAAAAACGGCGGCCGTGGATCTTAGCTTTGTTGACAGGTTCAGCGGGACGCTTATAATAACGGGCATGGTGGCCGACGTCGAAATGTCTTTAAAATCAATATGCTCATACTGCACCGAAAAGCTTGCTTTTGCGGTATGCGAAATAACAAAAACATGAAAAAAATAATACTTGTCGGACGTTCGGAAGCGGGAAAAACAACGCTTACGCAGGCGCTTAAGGGCGAAAAAATACATTACAACAAAACGCAGTACGTAAATTGCTTTGACGTTATAATCGACACCCCCGGCGAATATCTGCAAACGAAAAATCTCGGTTCGGGGCTTGCAATGTATACGTTTGAGGCGGACGTTGTGGGCATGATAATGAGCGCAACGGAGCCGTTTTCGCTTTATCCCCCGGCGGTAACGCCCGTATGCAACAGGGATGTTATAGGGATAGTAACAAAAATAAACAGCCCGCACGCAAACCTTGCGCAGGCGGAGGGATGGCTTCGTCTTGCCGGCTGCCGCACTATATTTAAAGTCGATTCGGCAACGGGGGAGGGTGTGTGGCAGATACTCGAATATCTCCGTGAGGACGGCGATGTTATGCCATGGGAAAAATAAAAAGACCGCACAAGGTCTTTTTTATTTTTCTCTCAAAGGGGGCTCCGCCCCCTTTGAAACCCCCGGGGCGGCTGCCGTGTTTTTTTATATTGACTTTTTCCGCATATGGGTGTATTATTATAAATAAGAAAAACGGGCGCTGCCCGACAAAAAACATAAGGAGGTCTTTGCATGAATAACGCAAAAAAATTTATTGCGGCCGTTTTGTCGCTGTCGATGCTTGCGTCCGCGCCCGCCGTGCTTGCGGCTGACGACGACTTCGCAACGCGCGGGAAGGTTGCGTCAATGCTGCTTGCGGCGGCGGACGACTATAACCCGGAGGTTGAAAAAACAGACATCATAAAAGGCTATGAGGACGGTCAGCTTCACGAAGAAAACAACGTAACGCGCGCCGAGGCGCTTGTAATGCTTAAGCGCGCCTTCGGCGAGCTGCCCGAGCCCACGGGCCACAACGCACGCGTTGCGCTGCCGATGGAAAGCTTCACCGATATACCGGAATGGGCGCAGGCGGAGCTTGAGGACGTGTTTGACGCAGGGATCGTCGCCGGAACGTCGGAGGGGATCTTCTCGCCCAACGAAAACGTGACCGAGCATCAGATGGAGCTTTTTATCCGCCGTGTGTTTGCGCTTTTCGGCACAAATCCGAAGGATGATTTTTATGCCGCGGTAAATAAGGAAACGCTCGAAACGCTTGAAATTCAGCCGGGACAGTCAACGGCCGGCACGCTTAATACGCTTGGTCTTGAAAGCGACGACGAGGTTGAAGCGATAATAAACGAGCTGCTTGAAAACGCCCCGTATGAGGACGGCTCAAAGGAACAAAAGATAGTAGACTACTACAATACGGCGGCCGATATTGAAGCAAGAAACGAAGCCGGCATCGAGCCTGTAAAAAAGTATCTTGACGCGGCGGACGAGGTGCAGAGCGTTGACGAGCTGATCGCGCTTCAAAACACCATGACGGAGGAGCTCACATTTGCGCCGTTTCTCGGCTTTACAATAACGATGGATCTTGCCGACAGCACAAGATATATGGTATATCTCAGCACCGCGTCGCCGGCACTGCCGAAGACGACATACATATCGGGAACGGACGCGCAGAAGCAGAGCTTTATCGATTATGCAAAGGAGCTGTTTGTCCTTGGCGGCGAAACCGAGGAGGACGCGCAGGCAATGGCGCAGCAGTGCTATGATTTCAACGCGGCGCTTGCCGAGGATATGCTGAACATAGAGGACAGCTCAAACGTTGATTTGATTTACAATATCTATACGCTTGACGAAATAAAGGAGCTGTTCCCGACGGTCGATATTGACGCCGTTTACGAGGTATCGGGGCTTGAGCCCGACGACGAAATACTTGTAAGCGACGTGGGTCTTGCAAAGGCTCTCGGAGCTTACATGACCGAGGAAAACCTGGACACGCTGAAAGCATGGTCTAAATTTGTGGTTCTCACAAACTGCGGCAGTATGCTTAACGAGGAATTTACGGAAGCGGGCGAGAAATTCAATCAGGAATTTGCGGGAGTTCAGGGCGGCCGCACAAACGAAGAGCTTGCAATGCTTGCAACCCAGAGCGGCATGGCCGATTATATAGGCGAGCTGTATGCGGAAAAATATTTCTCCGAGGAAGCAAAGCAGGATGTTGAAAATATGGTAAACGATATAATAGCCGTCTACAGGGAGCGCCTGCAAAACCTTGACTGGATGAGCGGGGAAACAAAGGCAAAGGCGGTTGAAAAACTCGACGCGATGGGTATTAAAATAGGCTATCCAGACGACTGGGAAACGCCCGTTGACAACGCCGAAATACTCTCGGCAGAGGACGGCGGCAGCTATTTCTCAAATTCAATGGCAATCTCAAAGGCAACATCGGACTACATACTGTCGCTGCAAAACGAACCCGTTGACAAAACGGCATGGGGCGCGTATCCGTTTACGGTAAACGCCTTCTATTCGCCGCAGACAAACGATATAACGTTCCCCGCGGCAATACTCCAGCCGCCGATGTATGACGTTGATGCTTCGTATGAGGAAAACCTCGGCGGTATAGGCTATGTTATAGCTCACGAAATAACGCACGCGTTTGACAATAACGGCGCAAAATTCGATAAGGACGGAAACGCCGCGGATTGGTGGACGGAAGCTGATTATGATGCGTTTGAGGAGCTGTGCGGTCAAATGGTAGAATTTTACGACGGCTGGGAGGCAGTCCCCGGCGTGCCCGTAAACGGAACGCTTACGCTGAGTGAAAATATCGCCGATCAGGGAGCCGTTTCGTGCATAACGGAGATCGCGTCGTCGCTCGAAAACCCCGATTACAAGGCGCTTTATGAGAGCATAGCGCGCTGCTGGGCAACAACGGCAAGCCGCGAATACTATATATATGCTTCGCAGGTAGACGTCCACAGCCCCGATAAGCTCAGAGTAAACAGGACAATCGTAAGCTGCGACGAATTTTACGAGGCGTTTGATATAGACGAAAACGACGCGATGTATGTTGCGCCCGAGAACAGAGTTCATATCTGGTAAAACGCATTAACAGAATTTTAACAGAAATGTCACCCTAAATTCACCCACTTCACAAAAAAGTGTGCTATAATATAATCAACATAAGACAAAGAGGTGCCGGAGCTTTAAAACCAAAAGGCTTTAGAACTTACGAAAGGAAGACGGGCATATGAACGTTGCATATTTTCTGACCCCGAAATGCGAAACGGCGTATCTTTACGACGATTATTCGCTGAGGCAGGGTCTTGAAAAAATGAAGTATCACGGCTACACGGCCCTGCCCGTGATAGACCGTGAGGGACACTATGTGGGAACAATATCCGAGGGTGACTTTCTGTGGTATCTTGTAAAAGGTGAATACAGAGATGTTGAACAAATAGACGTCAGAGGTCTTGAATACACGAAAATAAAGGATGTTGTAATAATGCAGAAATATCCTTCGGTATCGGCCACATCGGACGTTGAGGAGCTTTTCGGGCTCGCCCTTAATCAGAACTTCGTTCCCGTCGTTGACGGGCGCGGGCTGTTTATGGGAATCGTCACAAGGAGGAAGCTCATAAGCCATTTTTATGAAACCTGCGGCATAGGCGGCGTTAAAAACAGCGCCGGCGCCGCGGGAGCATACAATACATAACACATTGGTTTCTCCTTTCTTGGAGGGCGGGAACGCAAAACAATGCGCCCGCCCTTTTCTTTTTTGCCTTTTGCGGCGTTGATGCAAACGGCTCCGCATTTAAAAGCATACCGTAACGGAATACGGCTTAAGGGAAACGGTGTTCCCCGAAAGCGTATATCCGGCGGGCGATATTTTTGTTTCCGAAACGGAATTTTCATCGCCGGGATTTCCGAAAAGCTCCGTAACGCGCGCGCCGCAAAGCGCTTCGGGAAGCGCAACGCTTTTTTCCTCTCCCGATATATTAACAAGCTTTACGATAAGCTTGCCGGCTTTTATGCCTGCCGATATTTTTATGCTGCCGTCGCCGCACTCATGAGCGATAACGCTGTCGGGTAAAAATTCGGCAAAAAGCTTTTGAACAAAAAAGCTCGGCGTGCCGTATGACGCGCTTTTGTCAAACCATATTAAATTCGGCTGCCACTGACTGTGCCCGATACGCCCGAAAAGCGGTGCGTAGCACGCCATTACAACATGATCGCCGTTTCTTTCGACGCCCGTTAAAAACGCAGCCTCGGAGAGCGCCGCATACCAATTGTTTCTGCGGTCGGATATGTTTCCCGAGGTGTGCGCCGCGTATTCGCCGATAAATACCTTCGGCAGCGTGCGGTCGTAACCGTCATAGCGGTCCGTATGCCCGAAAAACCATTCGGGCTCTTTATAAAAGTGCTCGTCAACGGCATAAGCCATGTCCTTATTCTGCCTGAGCCGGCTGTACGCAAAATCAAAATCCTCGCCGCTGTCCTTCCAGCCGGCGCTTGTTATAAGCTTTATTTCGGGATGCGTTTTCTTCAGGCTGCGCTCAAAGAGCTCGTACCGCTTAAAATATTCCGCACCCCACTGCTCGTTGCCTATGCCCATATATTTCAGCCCGAAAGGCTCCGGATGCCCCATATCGGCGCGCTTTTTGCCCCATTCGCTGTCACGGCCGCCGTTTGCGAATTCAATAAGCTCCTCCGCATCCTTTATAAACGGCGAAAGCTTGTCCGGCTCAACAAGCAGCCCCTCGTGCCACTGGCACGTCATGCCGCAGTTTATTACCGGCACCGGCTCTGCGCCGAGATATTCGCAAAGCAGAAAATATTCGTAAAAGCCGAGCCCGTAGGACTGAAAATAATCATCGGACTGCCGGCCCTCAAGCTGATATTCCTCCATCTGCCAGCGGTTCCAATTTGTACGGCGCTCATGAACGGGGCCTATTGTTTCCTTCCAGTTATACATATTTTCAAAGCTCCTGCCTTCAACTATGCACCCGCCGGGGAAACGCATGAATTTCGGCGAAAGCTCCTTCAGGCGCTCGGCAAGATCGGCGCGGAACAAGCCCAAAACGGCGTTCTTCGGAAAAAGCGAAACAAAATCAAGCTCCGCACCCCCGCCGTCGGGCAGTATGATATACAAAAACGCGCGGCTGCATTCCGCATTGCTTTTAAGAGTGCATTTGTATTCTGCCATAACGCCGCCGCCGGCTCGGAATTCGGCGCGCGCAAGCTCCGCGCCCGTTCTGTCGGCAAGGACGGCCGCCAATTTTGTTTTATTCCCGGCATATGCGCGGCATGAAAATACAAACTCCTCGCCGCGGCGCACAAAAATACCTTCACCGCAAAAGCCCCTGTTTCGTATGCCGCAGTTTTTGCCGCCGTTTATGACGGCGCTGTTTTTTTCGTTCACAAAAAAGCCGGTGCCTTTAAGGGCGTCCCAGCACATTGCGCGCAGGTCGGCGGTATTGTCCCTGTCGTAATAATCAAACGAGCGGTTTGCTATAAGCTCCGCATACAGCCCGCCGTCGCCGCCGTAATTTATATCCTCAAAAAATATTCCGTATAAAAGCGGGCTCACACCGCATATTTTTTTGTCCGGATAAAGCTTTAGTTCCGTCATAGTATCACCCCGTGCGTTATTTTTTCAAGCGTTTTTGCCGCCGTGCTCTTTACCGTATTTTCTTTCTTTCCGCCGCACCGAGCGGCATGGTTTGATATGTATATTATATATGATATATGCAGGATATGCAAGAGCATATTTCAATTTCGGCAAAGAAGGGGCTGCCGCATCCGGCACGGATCGCAGCATGGAATAAGAGCTGTGCTGCGGCCCGCCTCTGAAATCGGGCAGCCCTATGCGGTTCTTAATGCGGCAGGTGCTTTAATTCGGGAACGGCTGTTTATTTTGCCGCAAACACCGGCTGCAGCTGCCTGTTATCCATCGCCGCTTCGGCTGCCGGAAGGAGCAGCTCAAAGTCGGCAACGAGCGAGTTCGGCTTCTTTAGGCAGTCGTCCTGTGAAAACGGGACAAAGAAAATATGTTTTGAATTCATGAGCGCGGCTATGTTTTTTGCGGCCGCGCCCAGCCCGTCGTTTGTGGAAACGGCGATAAGCACCGGCCTTTGATTTCTCAAATGCGCCTTGACGGCCATTGTAACCGACGTGTCGGCAATGCCCGCGGCAAGCTTTGCGAGCGTGTTGCCGGTGCACGGCATGATTACAAGCATATCGAGCAGCGCCTTGGGGCCTATCGGCTCCGCTTCTTTGATCGTTGTTATTATGCTTTTGCCCGTTATGCGCTCAACTGCGCTTCTGAAATGCTCCGCCGTACCGAATCGCGTGTCGGTAACGGCCGAAACGGGGCTCATCACGGGTACTATGTCGGCTCCCGTAACGCTGAGCGCTTCAAGAGCCTTAACGGCGCGCGCAAACGTGCAGAACGAACCGCACATTGCGAAGCCTATCCTTTTGCCTTTCAGATCCAACCTCTACACCTCCAATTCATTTATGATATTCATTATAGTATCCTTGATTATTATTCCCGACGTTACGGGGGCGACCTTTCCGGGTGGAAACGGTCGGAGTTGAAAAAAGCTTGATATTGTTCTTATATTATGGTATACTTAATACAGAAAAGCCGAAACGGGGTGACGATATGGAACTTAAAGAATTATTTGATACGATAGACTCTCTTAAAGCCGAGCTTGACACAAAACGTCCTTTGACCTCAGGAGAAGCACAGCGTCTCCGTGAGGAATTCATGGTGGATTACACCTATAATTCCAATGCGATAGAGGGTAATACACTGACTCTCAGAGAAACGGCAATGGTACTTGAGGGAATGACCATCGATAAAAAGCCTTTGAAGGATCATCTCGAAGCGGTCGGACACAGAGACGCATTTTTATATGTAGAGGATATCGCAAAGGATACAGAGATAACGGAAGCAGTCATAAGACATATCCATTCCCTGATACTGATAGACAGACCGAACGATAAGGGAGTATTCCGAAAAATACCCGTTACCATCATGGGAGCATATACAGAACCTGTACAGCCGTACCTGATAGAACCGAAGCTGACAGAGCTTTTAGCCGAAAACGAGAGCAGGAAAAAAAATATGCACCCTATTGAGCGCATAGCGAGGTTTCATCTTGAATTTGAAGGTATACACCCATTCATTGACGGTAACGGACGTTGCGGACGGCTGATACTTAATCTTGACCTGATACAAAACGGTTACCCTGCCATAAACGTAAAATTTACGGACAGACAAAGATATTATAACGCTTTTGACGAATTCTATAAAAACGGAGATATTTCCCCTATGGTGGAATTGGTCGGCGGCTATGTTTCAGAACGGCTGAAACAGTATTTGGATATTTTGAGTTGATATGACTGAAAACCAAACGATTGAGTTTCTTATGAATAAATTTATATTATGAATATTACCTTTTAACAATATGTAATATTCATAAAACTCCCAAAAACCTTATAACAGTAACCATTCCGAGACCTTTTAAATGAAATTTAATAAAAATATTGATTTTGAATGTTACCTTATTATCATATTCAGATAAAAAGTAACATTCATTTTTTTATTTCGCCCGTTTACATTTTTAAGTATGTGT
>DVLU01000011.1 GCA_018715365.1 Candidatus Ornithomonoglobus intestinigallinarum
TAACGCACGATGCGCGTTAAGGCTCTTCCGCAAACGGATGACGTGCGCTCTTTAAGCGGCGCATATTTCCCCTTCCGAGGAATGTATGTGCAGCGTAACATCCTTTCCGAGGAAGGGGTGATATGTGCCGCAAGTAAAAAGCAAAACCCCGGGGGTTTCAAAGGGGGCTTCCGCCCCCTTTGAATCTCTTAATATTTTTCTTACACTCCCTCTTTATTCGTCTTATGCTTAAACGTCGGCACCATCTGCTCCAAAAGCTCGATTACCGATTCCTTTTCATTATCCGCCGCAAGGCGCTTTATTTTATTGAGCGCCTTTATGAGCGAATCCTCGCTCACGTGCAGCTGCTTTCCTATAAATATCTTCTTATTCGGCGTTGAACGAAGCCCCTCCTCGTCCATCAAAAGCTCCTCGTACAGCTTCTCGCCGGGACGAAGGCCCGTGAATACTATCTGCACGTCCTTATACGGCGTTTTGCCGTGCAGGCGTATGAGGTTTTCGGCAAGCGTAAGTATTTTTACCGGCTCACCCATGTCGAGCACAAATATTTCTCCGCCCGCCGCCTCCGACGCCGCCTGGAGTATGAGCGACACGGCCTCCGGTATCGTCATAAAATAACGTATAACCTCCGGATGCGTTACGGTAAGCGGCCCGCCCTCCTCAAGCTGACGCTCAAAGAGCGGTATGACTGACCCGTTTGACCCGAGCACATTGCCGAACCGCACCGTTATAAACTTCGTAACGCTCGAATGCTGCGCCATATCCTGGACTATCATCTCGCAGCAGCGCTTTGTTGCGCCCATTACGTTTGTCGGATTCACGGCCTTGTCCGTTGAAATAAGCACAAACCTCTCAACCTTGTAAAATTCCGCAAGCGTTGCGGCGTTGAACGTGCCTATTATATTGTTTTTAACGGCCTCCTCCGGGTTGTCCTCCATGAGCGGCACGTGCTTGTGCGCCGCGGCATGGAAAATAAGCTGCGGCTTATATTCGTTAAACACGCTGTCGAGCTTTGCGTAATCCCTTACAGAGCCTATTTCAACGTGCATATCGAGCGTGTTGCCGTATGTGCGCTTCAGCTCCTGCTGTATTTCATACGCGTTGTTTTCGTAAATGTCAAAAATTATGAGCTTCCTCGGCTTATACACGGCTATCTGGCGGCAAAGCTCCGAGCCTATCGAGCCGCCGCCGCCCGTAACAAGGCATACCCTGCCGTTTATCAGCGCGGAAACGTTTTTGTTGTCAAACGTTACAACATCCCTGCCGAGCAGATCTTCTATCTTTATCTTTTTCGTCTGATGTATAAGGTCGTTTTCCGAGCTTATCATCTCATGTATGTACGGCAGCGTTTTGATCTCACATTCGGTGTGCGAGCATATATCGAGCGCATGCTTCCTTGCCGCCGGCGAAAGCGACGGTATCGCAACAAGTATCGAGCGGATGCCGTACTTTTTGCAAAGCTCCGGTATATCGTCTATCTTTCCGCGCACCTTTACGCCGTTCAGCATAAGTCCCTGCTTTGCCCCGTCGTCGTCAACGGCGCATACGGGCTCGTATTCGCACTGCGTTTCCTTCATTTCCGATATAATCTTGTGCGCAGCCATGCCCGCGCCAACGATAAGCGTCGGTATTTTCCCCGCCTGCGCCTGCGTCTGCTGCTTCATAAAGCTGTAAAGCCAGCTGTAGCCCGTTCTTAAAACAACTATGCCGCATACCGATACAAAATACGTAAATACAAGCAGCACATGCGAGCAGCGTATTTTTAAAACGTCGCACAAAACATACGTAAACGCAAACGCAACCGTTAGGCCTATAAAGCACATGACAAAATCGCGTATCTGTGCAAACCGCCATATATTGGTGTATACGCGGCAAAGGAACATGCACGCCACCGACAGCGCCATATACATCACAAGCGACCCGTATACCTTGCCGAAGCCTATCACAAGCAGCCCGAGCTCGGTAAGCATAAGATACGCAATAACCGCGGCAACGGCTATCGTTGCCGCGTCTATTACCATCAGCATAAGCTTTCTTAAATTCAATCCCATCATTCTTTACCTTCCCCTGAACAAACGGCTATTCCATCAGCATCGGCGCATATTTGAAGAATATGGCAACCGCCTCGCTGTATTCGTCATCACTTAAAACCGAACGCAGATATTCCTTCGCCCCGCTTTCATCTCCCGTTTGGTAAAGCGACAGCAGCGTATCGGCGTCCGTCTGCCCCATAACGCTCCAGAATACGGCCTTTTCATGCGCCGACATGGCTGCCATTATCCTGTCGTATATGCGTTTTGCGCGCGTTTCGTCAAGCGCCTCCTGCACCGACGGGTCAAGCTCCTCCGCCGATTCCTGATCGAGCGTATACCTCTCGATTTCCTCCTCCTGCCGTCTTTCGTCAGCCTCGCGCTCCTCCGTTCCGAAGCGCTTGCTGTAGCTGTCATTTATTTTTGCTTCGCCGTCGGCGTCCTCCGACGTCCTCACGTTTGCCACGCCGAGCGACGACCTCGCCGTCTGGGCCTGTATCATCGTATCGTCAACGGCGTCGGTTCCGCCGTCCGTCTGCGGCTCCGCCGACGGTATGCTCGTCCTGTCCCTGCCGCCCGTTTCGCGCTCCGTTTCCGTTTCCGCCGTATATTTTTCCGCCTGGCGCATATAATTGTTAAACGTTGTTTCGTCTATCACGCCGCGCCTTACAAGGTCCTGCGCAACATCGGTCAAAACGTCCTGCACGTCCTCGTCCCTCAGCGCCTCGGACGCCGAGGCAATAACGGGTTCTATGTACTTAGGAACTATTATCCAGTTATATACCGCCGCTCCGCCCGCGGCTATCACCGCCGCCGCGGCTATTACAAGAAGAACTATTTTCTTCCATAAAGTCATTTTTACAGCTCATTCCTTTCGGTTTTATTTATGCCGGTACATTGTATCATACCACAAATCAGTGAAAATATCAAGTATATATTTTTATTTTACATATTTTGACGTTATTTTTTCTGCCGTTTCGCCGAAACGCGGGAAGTCCCTTTTTATCCTGTCGGCGCATCTCAAACAGAAATCGCGCCGCAGCCATTTTGTATCTCGCATTTGCTGCTTCATTCCCCAGGTGTGGGTGAAGCAGCCCTCGCCGTGCTCAAAAAGGCGCTCAAGCTGCGAAAAAGCGCGCACCTCGATGCCGAGCCTTGCGGCGCACATATTTATAAGGCGCTGCTCGGCAAACACCATGTATCTGAGCGCGTCGCCGCAGTCCTCCGCGTTTTTCATAAAGTCTATTGCCGTATCGGTGTAATATTTTATAAGCTCCGGCGATTTTATAACGGCAAACGCCGTATTGCAGGCCTTGAGCGACCAGTCGAACGGCTGCCACTCATAGCCGTCCTTCATCTTAAAAAACTCCGCCGGCGGATAAACGTCCGGGTAAAGCTCCTCAAAATGTATAACGGTGCATTCGCCGAGCTTATCAAACAATATTTCCTCCCAGACAATAAAATCGGTATCGATAAGGGCCGCGGGTCCGCCGAATTTTTTAAGCGCGAACAGCTTCCCCGCCGCCCAGAACATTTCGGGATTTATACCGCCGTCAACGCTAAGCTCCTCAACTCCGTCATAGAGCTCCAAAAGCCCGAGCGAATTATAGTATTCGAGCGCGGCGCCGTCGGCGCAGAGCGTTACCGCGCCGTTTTTTTCCCGCCATTTAAGAGCGGAAAGCATGGTTGTCAGCAGCTCAAAATCCTCGATAAAATATTTTTCGTTTTTTCCGCGCCGTTTAAAAAACGGCGCCGTCCAGTTTACGTGCAGCGCGTTCATATCAGATTCATCCCATAGCCGTTTACAAGCACAAACGGATTTATTATATGTGCGTAAGGATCCCTGTACGCCTCGTACACCGCCACGTACGATGAAGCAAAGCTGCCGAACGAGCCGCGGTACGAGCCCGCAAAGCTGCCGCCGAACGAGCCGCGTCCGAATTCAAATTCGTATTCATACATATAAAAATACGAGCCGGCAAAAAACGACCCGAAAGAATACGAGCTCAAGGCAAACGAGGTTATGTACGGCGAAAAATAGGACGACACAAACGAGCCGCCGAACGAGCCGCCGTTTTGCCGCTCATTAAATGACGCCGACACAACGCGCATCGGCACGGACGCGCCCTCCGGGACGGTTTCCGCATCCCCGTTATCCGTTTCTTCGCCGTGCTCCGCGGCAAACTCCGGCTCAAAAAGCTCAAAGGTAATATTAAGCTCCGCCGCCCTGCGTCTTGTAAACGGCGCAGAAACATCGGCATTGCCTATTACCGAATAATGAACGCCCGGTATTTCGGGCAACACAAAGCTGCCGTCGCACAGGGCGGCGCTTGTGCAGCCGGACTTGACCGCCCGTTCAAGCTCACGCTGCGAAAAAACTACTGTGTCAAAGCCCATTACCGTCCGTTCCCCTTTCGCGCGCCGTACTTGCGGCACGTTTTTATATCCTTCTCCATACTGTTTATTATAACATAACGCTCCCGATTATACAAGTGTTTTTTATGTTGCAAGAACCCTCACAACGGCCGCGGCCGCTATTGCTTTCCTGTGTCCGCGCCGTTTTTCTGCCGCAGCCGTTCAAAGAAATCCTCCTCGCGCAGCATATTGAATTCCGCGCCGAACAGGAACATATTCATACAAACGTACAGCCACAGCATAAGGAATATTATTGCCGTAAGCGAGCCGTATACATAGGAATAATTGGAAAAGCGCTCTAT
Source organism: Candidatus Ornithomonoglobus intestinigallinarum (assembly GCA_018715365.1). Lineage (GTDB taxonomy): Bacteria > Bacillota > Clostridia > UBA1381 > UBA1381 > Ornithomonoglobus_A > Ornithomonoglobus_A intestinigallinarum. The sequence continues at coordinate 4,748 of DVLU01000011.1, forward strand.
ATATATCGAATATATATGCGAAAATACTATCCAGCCGGCCGCCGCAAGCGCGGCTCCGGGGAGCTGCCGCCTGAAGCTGTTTATCCGCTGCGGCAGGAATTTATAAAACGACGCGAAAATAAGCGTCAGAAGCGCCATAAAGAGTATTGTTTTAAAGCGCATAAGCCTGCTTACGATCGGCACAACGAGCGTCCCGGCGAAACGTTCCGTTATATAGCCGCCGAAGCCGAACACGCCTATCGTAAAAAGCAGCGCTATAATAAAAAGCAGCGTATACACTATCGAAATAAACCGCGCAAAAATATAGCTTCGTTCCTTTTCCGGCCTGAACACGTTGTTAAGCCCGAGATACAGCGCCATAATGCCCTTTGACGCAAGCCACAGCGTTGATACCGCCGTTACGGAAATAAGCCCTCCCGACGAATCGTATACCTCCATCAGAAGCGCGCTTGCAAGTGACGCTATCTCCGACGGTACGTGCCTGTAGATTTCCGTCAGTATCTGCTCAATATCTATCGGCAGAAAATATTTCGCAAGCGTTATCAAAAGCATTATAAACGGCGTTACGGAAAATACTATAAAAAACGATGCCTGCGCGGCATAAACGCCTATATTGTCCTTCATTACCCTGTCGGCAAAACGCACGATGTTTTTAAAAAAGCGCGAAGCGCCGCCGCAGAAGCTTTTAAATATTTTCCCAGCCAACACAGCTCACCTCCGGGCCAACGTTACGATGATTGCGGGGAACGCTCCCCTCTCTTTTTAACCGTTTTAATACAGCGTAAAATCGGCGCGTATCATATCGGGATAATCCTCATACGTATCGCGCACCTGCTCGTCATAGCCGAATTCAAATCCCTTCGCCGTGCCTTCGGTATACGCGGCGTACCTGTAAATATAAGTGCCGTTATCGTTTATGAGCACGTAGTAATAATCGCTGCCGCTGCTGTTTTTTTCTATTATCGCCGACGGGTGCTCGCTCAAAAAAGCGCGCATATCGGCCGCCGGGCTTGACGATATGTCAGACGACGCTATTATATCCTGATACGCCCTGCCGTCGTTTGATATAAGCGTAAGCTGTATATCCCCGTTTCCGCCGCCGTTTGACGAGAAGTCCGACGGGTACGGGCACGCAAAGCCGTAATTGTCGTCCTCATAGGACGACAGCGAAACGTCGCCGGTTTCCTCCGACGGGCGGCGCGATGAGCGCGGCCCGTTATCCGTTTCGTCCTCCTCTGCGTCCGTTTCATCGTCTCCGTTTGTGTGCGCGCGCCGCGGCGAAGGCGACGGCGTGCTCACGGGCGACGGCGAAACCGACGGGAACGGCGTGTATATCGTTCCGGCCGACGGCGTCGGCGTTGCGTTTATGTACGGGCTTGACGCCACAAACAAAGCATACGCCCCGTAAATGCAGCCCACAAAGAGCGCCGTAATAAAGAGCGCGGCCAAAAACACCCTTCCCTTTTTAACTTTCCTTCTTCTTTTCCTGTGCTGAGCCACCTGCCTGCGCTCCTTTCAAAATTTGTTTTCCGTTTCCCGCACGCCCGCTTCCGCAAATAAACAGCGCGTGCCGCTTTTATCGGTATCGGGATAATGATGCCGTCACCCTTAACAAAACTTAGCCGTTCATTCCCTCGGTTCCGACAAAGTTTTCTTAAGTTCCTCGATTGTTTCCTGATTCTTTCTGAGCGTTTCCAGTTGCCTGTACGCTTTTTCCCTCAATATTTTCAATCTCTCAAGCTGCGGCACGTTGTTCCGTATCAAATCGGCATTTGTATCCTCCAGATTTATAAGAACAACCAATTCCTCTGCCGACGCGAAATCTCTTATATTCGGCGTTTTGCCGCTTATCCCGTTTTCGCTTCTCCACTGCGACGCCGTTTTGCCAAACAGCGCCATATTAAGAATATCGGCTTCCGACGCATATGTGCACGTCATTTCCCAAGGCGAGAGCGTCGGAGCAATAAGAAATTCCTTTACTGCATCGGTATGGATGCGATAATTGATTTTTGAAAGCTCCCTCTTGACGTCCCAACCGGTTGACAATCTGTTTGACTCATCTTTTTTGAGGCGCTGATAATCTTTAATAATATAAAGCTTGAATTCGGGAGAAATCCATGATGCAAATTCAAAAGCTATATCCGTATGCGCATAAGTACCGCCGTATCTTCCGGATTTTGATACGATTCCTGTCGCATCCGTTGCTTTTATCCATTGCTGCGGCGTGAGTGTAAACGCATTGTCGCCCGCTTCCGCTCTAAACCTATCGAATTCGATAGGTTTAAAATTCTGATTATGCAGCTGCTCCCACAAACCCAGAAATGAAATCGTGGAATAACTGCGCATCCAGTTTGCGACCACAATAAAGGCGTTATCGTGATTTTTATATTTTGCAATGTCCGTAAGAGAAATGTATGCGCTTTCATTAACAACATCGCCCATTACCCTTATTTCCGTTCCGTTTGCATTTATTTTTGCATTTTTCATTTTTTCACTTACTCTTTTCCGACCGGTTTCCGTTTCCGCACGCATATATATTATTATCATACCACAAACCTTAATTCTTTTCAATACAAAATTCACAAAATATATATTTACAAACGCCGCAAAATATAGTATACTAAAAAGAGCAAACCCGTGTATTCAAAAACACGCGGGGTCTATGAAGGAGTAATTTGAATTGAGAAAAAGACTGTGGCTGCTTGCGGTACTCATGTTTGTACTTTCCGCAGCCGACACATTCCTGTCGCCCTCCGCGGAGCGGCCGCGCGCCGTTGCCGAGGAAGCGCAGCTCACGCTGCCGCAGGAAACACCCGCCGCTTTTGAGGTTTCCGACGAGCCGATATTTCCCGATTACTACACCGACCGCTTTGCGGCGCACAGAGGCCTTTCCGACCACGCGCCGGAAAATTCCATTCCCGCGTTTGAGCTTGCGGGAAAATCCGGCTTCTGGGGCATTGAAACCGATATAACCGAAACGCTCGACGGCGTGTTCATGTGCATGCACGACGATGAGATCGACCGCACAACAACGGGCAGCGGAACCGTTGAGGAGCACACCTACAGCGAGCTTATGCAATTTGATATAGATTACGGCAACGACATAGAGGATTACGAGCATCTTAAAATCCCCACAATGATAGAATATTTAAATATCTGCGTTATCTATGACTGCGTTCCCGTAATAGAAATAAAAAAGATAAACGATTACGAATCGTTCCTTAAAACGATCGAGGACAGCGGGCTCATGAACCGCTGCATAATATCGGGCGGAATAGAGGACCTGGAAAAGATACGCGAGCTTAATCAAACGATACCGCTTATGGTTGTAGGCTATTCAAACAAGCCCTATACCTTCTACACCGACCTGATAACCCGGCTGCCGCAGAATTCCGGCATACTCTACGACTACCACAGCGTTGACAGCGCGGTTGTTCAAGAGGTTCACTCGAAGGGTCTTATAATAGGCGTATGGACGCTCGATTCGGGAGAAGAAGCGGCGGAATACATGAGCTACGGCGTTGATTTTGTTGTGACAAACCACATACCGGGGCTTACGCAGATGATAAACACAAACGAATAAAAAGCCGAAAAGGGGGAGGAGATAAAAAATGGAAGAGCTTTTTTCGCAGCTGTCGAAATACCTGCGCATTCTCCGCATAAACGATGCGATAGACATACTCATCGTTGCGGTGATACTTTATTATCTTATAAAAATCGTGCGCGAAACAAGAGCAATGCAGCTTTTAAAGGGGCTTGCGATATTCGGCATAGCGTTTGTCGTAAGCAGCGGGCTTAAGCTTACGGCGATGAATTATATCCTGAGCACGACGCTCCAGTTCGGCGTTTTTGCGATAATCGTAATATTCCAGCCGGAGCTTAGGAATATCCTCGAGCGCATAGGGCGCGTAAAATTCGGCAATATAATAGACTTAAACAGCGGCGACGACGGCGCGGAAATACTTAACGCCATAGCTGCCGTATCGGAAGCGGCGGCAAATATGTCGGCGACGCGCACGGGAGCGCTTATGGTGTTTGAGCGCGAAACGCGCCTCGGCGAATACATCTCAACCGGCACGCTTCTCGACGCAAAAATTTCAAGCCGCCTGCTTGAAAACATATTCGTACCCAACACGCCGCTCCACGACGGCGCCGTTATAATGCGCGGCGATAAAATACTCACGGCCGGCTGTCTGCTGCCGCTTACGGCAAACAACAACCTTTCAAAGGATCTCGGCACGCGCCACAGGGCGGCGATAGGTCTTTCGGAGGTAACGGACGCGGCAATAATCGTTGTCAGCGAGGAGACCGGAAAAATCTCCATTGCGTTAAACGGCTCCCTCACGCGCAACTTCACAGAGGAATCGCTCACAAAGGCGCTTACAAAAATACTCACCAAGCCGCAGCGCACAACAGACGCTTTGGGCAAAATCAAATTCTGGAGGTCAAAATGAAAAATCCGTTCAAAAAAAAGCCCTCCGGAGAAAAGAAGGGCAAGAAAAAATTCACCGCAAGCGAACGCTTGAAAACGATAATAACGTCGCTCGTATGCGCCGTTGCGATATGGCTTATGGTTGTTTACATAAACGACCCGAGCATAACAATCACGCTTAACGATATAGACGTCCGCTTCACGGGCGAAATGGCTCTCAAGGAGGACGGCTACGTCCTGACCGGCAAAAACGAGCTGCCCGATATTTCCGTATCGGTAAGCGGCAAGCGCAGCGACCTTATGGATTACATGGACGGTGTTTACGTAAACGTTTCGGTGGACGACGTTTTGTCAACGGGAGAGCACGAATTCCCCGCAAGCATAGAGCTGCCAACAACGCGGCTTACGCTTGAGCGCGGCGGCATATCCTCCGTCACGCTGAACGTAGAACCCCTCGAAACAAAGGAAATACAGATACTCGTGCGCCAAACGGGCACAAACAAGGACTATTTTGTAGCCTCGCAGCTTGAAAGCGACACCGTTGAGATTTCCGGCGCAAAAAGCGAGATAGACGGCGTTTCATACGGCGTTGCGTCAATAGACGTATCGCAGATCACCGCCGACACGTCCGGCGAATACACGTACACCATGTACGGCCCAAGCAACACGGCGCTCACCGGCAGCGAAACGATCGAAGCGCAAAGCGCCGTTGTTCACGCAGAAAACCTCGTTTACGAAAGGCGCTCGCTCCCCGTTATTCCGGAGCTCAGCGCCGCACTTGCCGCCGATTACGTTATAGACACGTCAAAAACGGTGTGCAGCCCGACCATGGTTGAGGTCGGCGTGCGCCCCGAATTTGCGGGAGTCGGCGTCGGCGCCGTCATAGACAAGGTGACCGATTCGGAAACGGAATTTTATTTGCATCCCGTAACGGGAATATATATCCCCGGCGACAGTCAGACAGTCCGCATAACGCCCGTGCTTGCAAAAAAGCAGACAAAAACGCTCCGCGTGCGCATTACGGCAGTCAACGTTCCCGAAGGGATGACGGCCGATTTCACGCAGGAAACGGACGTGACGCTCACCTGCGCCGAGGACGTTACGCCGAACGACGTTAAGGCCGAAATAGACCTTTCGGGGCTTGACCGCGGCTCGCACCATGTTGCCGTGAACGTTTCCGGACCGCGCGTTGCATCATATGATCCCGTAAGTATTGACGTAACGCTTCGCTAAATGTTTTTTAATAAACAAAGGGGGCTGCCGCCCCCCTTTGAAACCCCAAGCGGGGGCGCGGGGGCGGCAGCCCCCGCAAAAAACAAACTATTTTTTATTTATTTCGATCAGATGCTCCGTCATAAGCTCCGCAACGCGGCTTATTCCGTCCTCGTTCATTACGAGCATCGACATATTTTCCTCCTTAAGATAATTCCGCATATCGCTTACGGACCAGCACTCGCTGTTTAAATCTATCATCAGCGTGTCCGTTTCCTCGCATATCATGCGCATCCTTTCGGCATAATCGGCAATAGACAGCCCGCGCGTATTATATATGCCGCCTTCGGTGAAGCCCGTTTTTGAATTTGCAATATTCGGCGGCGTGACGATTATAAGCGACGTATCCGGCAAACGGAGCTTCGCCGCATTTATAAAGCTTCTGAACGCGCCGGTAAATTCACTGTCAACAACGCTCGTTTCATCGCCTATCGGACGCGAATTTTCCCATTCGTACCTTCCGCCCATAATAATCAGATAATCCGTCCCCTCGGGCACCGACGAAAGCGCGTTTGCGTATGTATTCGAATTCACCGTTGAGAACGTATATGTGCCGCTTGCCTTGTCCGTCATGCTTTCGGGCGCAAGATCGTCCTTGACGGGCTGAAGCCAGCCCTTGTTCTGACCGAGCATATTGTCGCCCATTATATAAATGCTCTTTTCCTTAAAGCTTTCCGTTATCGGAACGGGCGACGGCGACGGGGTGGGCGTTGCGTTCGGGTCGGCAGTCGGAGCGGGAGTTGCCGTAGGCGATGCCGCTGCGGTTGCTTCGGGAGACGGCGATGGCGTCGCCGTTGGTATAGGCGAGCTTGTCGGCGATGATGAAACCGCGCTGTAGCCGTTCATGAGTATCTGCGCAAATTCCGCCCTCGTAACGGGGCGCGCCGGGCCGAACGAGCCGTCGTTGTAGCCGTCTATAACGCCTTCTTTGCGCGCCGCCTTAACGTAGCCTATGGCATAATCCGATATTTCGCCGTCATCGGCAAACCCTTCCGCCGTATCGGACGGCGCGATGCCGAGAACCTTTAACATTCCCACAACGGTATCCTCGCGCGTTATCGGCTCGGCGGGCAGGAACTCGTCTCCCGACGGGATAATATCCTCCGCGCCGCTTATGTTTACAAACGGCGCATACCATTCGGCGCCCGAAACGTCGGGATAAGCGTTCTGCGCGTCGGGCAGCACTCCGCCGTACTTGTACGAAACAAGCACCTTCGCCGCTTCGGCGCGCGTTATGCTGTTCTGCGGCTTAAAGGAATTATCCTCATAGCCCGCAAACCACGAATGTTCCGTTGCGGCGTTCACGGCCGCAAAGAACCAGTCGGATTCCGAAACGTCGGTGTAATCTGCCGCCGATACGGAAACGAACGTCAATGCCGATACGGCAACGGCCGCCGAAAGCGCCGCCGCAATGATTTTTTTCATATTTATATCTTCCTTTCGTTTTGATTTTCGCTTTTCTCTGTACGGTGATATAAGTATAGCACAGAATGTGACAAAAATCAATATAAAAGGGACGCGGACGCAAAAAAATCGGGGCAGCCGCTTTTCGCGTACTGCCCCGAGGTTGTTTATGATCTGATGCGGCTGCGGATCGAACCGGTCCGTTTTACTGCAACAAGTCTAACTGATCTGCCGAAAAGATTTTTATGTTATCGAGAGATATTGCACCGTAATATCTTCCTGCGCGAAGATATATTCCCTCAAGACCGGTTGCAGATGTATCAGCCATATTAACGGTTCCGCTGTAATATGAAGCCGAACCGTCAAGCGATGTTATCGTTACATCGGCAGTGTGATTCGTAAAATCGCACGCAGCCGTCATGCTGACCCATGTGCCTGTGGGGATGGTTGTTGACGAACCATTCAGCGTAACAGCGCCATTCGAGCTTTGCTCAAGTATTATTACCGTTCCGCCTGTAGCACCATAGTTCAAATTGTCATCGGCGTATGAGATGTTTCCTCCGTGAAGAACAATCTGATTTGAATCTCTATTAGGCGTTCCCAGCTTGAAATCCATTGTAACCGCAAGACCATTATCATTGACAAACATGCTGCCAAAACTCTTTACGGTACCGCGGCTCTTGTCAGCCATTGTCGAATCAAGGTAATTTCCTATATTTCCCAATACATCATTTTTAATCGCAAGAAGATCCTGCGCATCTTCACTAACCCAGCCGTTTGCCGCAAGGCTGTCCGTTGTAAGATGCGAGAAATCCTCCTTAAACAGGTACGTTATCGGGTCATATACAGCTTCCGTAAATACAGCGGTAAGGCTTAAATCCTCATGCATTCTTACCGACGGCGAAAGCTCATACGAGAACGTTGCCCCGTCTGCCGTTTTCCATTCAACAAACTCATATCCTTCGTTCGCCGCTGCCGAAACGGTTGCGATCGTATTCTGCACGGCAGTATATGAATTTCCGGATACTCCGTTTATGGAAACCGTCCCCATTGTTTCGTCGCCTGACGCCACGGTAAGCGTCTTATCGCCGAGCTTATCCGACTTAAGCTTTGCGCAGGTCATGTTTGACATCTTCATATCAAACAGATAGCTTCTGTTTCCGCTGATATAGAAGCCTGTAAGCGTTGAAGGCGATACGGGGCTTGTTGACGAATAATTCGCCACGCTTATTGTTACCGGCGAATTTTCTCCGACAGTTACGGTTGCCGTACCCATATCCATATCGAGTATATATGTTACATTCGTCCAGCGGCCTTCGCCGGCAATGAGCTTTCCTGCCTCTTTTCCTCCGGCAGTCACTTTGCCGTCCGCGCCTATTTCAAACAGCGGCACCGTACCGCTTACAAACGGAGAAGCATTTCCCAACTCTTCCGCAAATCCGAAGGTCAGTCCCTGTCCCGAAAGATACTGAAGGTCAACGCTCAGCATATATTTGCCGGACGCACCCGTTCCGTCCTCACCTATATTTTCAAACGCGCGCATAACAAAGAACGAATTGCCCTCATTATTCGCATGACGAAGCGTCGCATACGTTACTCCGCTGTCATCTGTGCCGAACTGCAGGTCATGCGACATACTGCCGCCGTAGGACCACGGCTTTCCACCCATTTCGTCTATGCTGTTAAAGCCGTAATATTCAAACGTTTCAACGTCGCCGTTCTGACCGGGCAGCATATACGCTTCAATATCCGTAGGTTCATATGCTCTTGCATACGGAACCATTGTTGACGGGTTTCCGTTTTCGGGATCATCCTCATAACCCCAAACAAACGCTTTATACGTCTGCGTTTCGGGATTATATGTCAGATCGGTATCAAATTCAAGCGTTGTGTCGCCCGTGTTTGTGTTATCAACATGATTTGAGGATAGCGCAAGTCCTTCAAGCGCGCCCGTTTCCGCATTATATACGGCAACATAGCCCTGCCCGTAGGTTGACATAAGCGAATTATCCTGCAGCTTTGTATTCATTGATTCAAGCACGCCCGTTTCCGCATTAAAGTTCACGGACGTTATTTTAAGCGCATAATCGTATTTTACCGGCGAATCGTATACGGGCCAGCAGTTATTTTTATTTGGATAACCGCCGTCAAATATCTCCTGCGCTATAGGCGTAGGCTCCGCGTGCTCCGCTCCGTCCTCAAACAGCGCTGTAAGCGGCTTTATAACGGGATATTCCTCTGTATCGGCCGTTGTAAAGAACCTGTACGCTATAGCGTCGGCTCCGGCGTCGTTGGGGTGTGTTCCGTCCGTTTCCCCGCCCCTTGCCGTTGTGAAATAGAAATCCGTAAGAGCGCGTTCATTTGTAACCTCTTTGCCGCCCACGGAACCTGAATCCGTTACCTCTGTCAGCCAATCGAGCGTAGGCTGATTAAGGTCAACAAACGCAACGCTGTCTATCTGCTCATTTCCCGCTTCAACAGCATCGCTGCATATTTTATCGGCTTCCGCTTTAAGCTCGAGAAGCTCCGGCGTTACAACCGCACTGCCCTTTACAGATGTATCGTTATGCGCTTCGGCTTCAGTCTTTATTTCTTCCCATTTTGCCAAAAACGCCTTCGCTGTTTCCTCGCCGCCGTATTTCAGGCACTGAACATATTGCTCGCCTATTCTCGAAAAATGCGCAAGCGTTGTTGACCACGTATTCGTTGACGCGTCATACTGACCCTCATTATGTCTGTCGATAGGTCCTACCACAATAAGAGCTGCGTCGGCATTTTTGCATGCGTCATAATATTTCGGCAGCGACTGAACATAGTTGTTTAACCAATATTCATCTGTATAGTACGGGCCGTTCTTGCCGTTCTTGTGGTTGTGGCCGTACTGAACGTACATATAGTCGCCTGCTTTTATATTGTCTCTTGCTATGGCAAAATGACTGTTGTCCGTGGCATTCAATCCGCCTTCACCCTGGTTTGAGACCGCAATATCCGAAGGCAGATATTTTGACAGATATGCGCCGACACCGGTATAATTCTGAAGGTCAAAATACGGAACCGACGCGCTGCCGTCCGTTACGGTCGAATCGCCCAGAACCCACAGCGTTGTTGCCGTGCCGGTGCTTTCGTCTATCTGCTGAATATCAAGCGATGCAAGCGCCGCATTTTCGCCCAAAAGCGAAATGTTCAGCATATCGTCAACAAAATTTCCTTCGTTTTTAAAGTTTATCGTTTCAACGTCAACTGAAAATTCAGCCGTGTACGTTCCGCCCGCCGGAATTGTAACGCCCTTATATACGGGGTGGCGTCTTTCATAGAACATAGACGCCGTTGCGTCCCTTTCCGGATCGAGCGTCGTAACCGTTGCACGGACTCTGTAATACGAACCGTTGTCAACATATAGCCCGAAGCTTACGGGATAGTATTCGCCCGTTGTATATTCGGGATATGTTGCACTGTCATCGGGAACTATGCCCACGCCGTCCGTTTCGCCGCCGCCGACGGCAAGATTCATCGTTTGTCCTTCCTTATAAATATAGCTGTCATATTTTTCTATGACATTTGCCATAAGGCTTGCCTTGCCGTCGTTGCCGATAAAGCCGTAATCCTTATCAACAATAACGTTTTTGTCAACAGGCACATTTATGTAGCCCGCGGGTGTATTTGCGGCATCGCCGAAATCGAACTTCCATTCCTTAATCACCGTATCGCCTTCGAATATGGGCGTATACTCCGATGCCGAAACGGGAATTACGGCTCCTGCCGAAACGAGCGCCGCCGAAAGCGCCGCCGAAAGCAGCCGTCTGAATTTGTTTTTCATGTTTTTTCTCTCCTCTCGCAAAAACATACTCTCCGTATTTTACTATACTATATTATTTTAGCACAGACGTATTGGTTTTTAAAGAGGGTCGATTGATTTTCAATGAAAATTAAACAAAAACAGCGGTAAAATTAAACCAAAGCAAAAAGGGCCGCCGCTTTTTGCGGCAGCCCCTTATCTTGCTGCTGTTTTGCCGTTATCTCATTATTATCTCGTTCCTGCCCGGTCCGTTCGAAACTATCTTAATCGGCGTTTCAAGCTCGCGCTCGATAAACTCAATATAGTTCCGGCAGTTTTCCGGCAGCTCCTCATATTTTGTTATGCCGCGGATGTCGCATTTCCAGCCGGGCAGTACCTTGAGCACCGGCTTTGCGCGGTTTAATTTGTTTGTTGTGGGGAAATCCCTGAGCACCTCGCCGTCAACCTCATAGCCGACGCAAACGGGGATCTCATCAAGATAGCCCAAAACGTCAAGCACCGTAAACGCAACGGCCGTTGCGCCCTGGACGCGGCAGCCGTAGCGCGACGCAACGCAGTCGAACCAGCCCATGCGTCTGGGACGGCCCGTTGTTGCACCGTATTCGCCGCCGTCTCCGCCGCGGCGGCGGAGCTCGTCTGCTTCTTCTCCGAATATCTCCGAAACAAACGCGCCCGCGCCGACAGCCGATGAATACGCCTTTACGACTGTGATTATTTCTTTAATTTCATACGGAGGTATGCCCGCACCTATAGCGCCGTAGCCCGCAAGCGTCGATGACGACGTCGTAAACGGATAAATTCCGAAATCGGGGTCCTTGAGTGACCCGAGCTGACCCTCGAGCAGAATATTTTTGCCGCTCTTTACGGCTTCATACATGAATTTTACCGAATCTATAACGTACGGACGTATCATTTCGCGGTATCCGCAAAGCGTATCGTACAATTCGTCCGCGTCTATAAGCGGCTTATGATAAACGTGCTCAAGCATAAGGTTCTTGACCTCAAGCACGTTCTTTATCTTCTCTTTTAAGGGCTCCTCCTCAAACAGCTCCCACACCTGAAAGCCTATCTTTGAGAATTTATCCGAGAAGAACGGCGCAATGCCCGACTTCGTTGAACCGAACTGCCTGTCGGAAAGGCGCTCCTCCTCGTATTGGTCAAAAAGCCTGTGGTAAGGCATCAGCACCTGCGCCCTATCGGAAACTGCTATCCTCGGCTTCGGAACGCCCTTTGAAACAATCTCGTCAATTTCTTTAACAAGCTGCGGTATATCGAGCGCAACGCCGTTGCCTATCATGTTTGTTACGTCCGGGTTGAACGAACCCGACGGCAGAAGGTGAAGCGCAAATTTCCCGTAGTCGTTTACTATCGTGTGCCCCGCGTTTGCTCCGCCCTGGAAACGGATAACTATATCCGCATCGGCGGCAAGCATATCGGTTATTTTGCCCTTGCCCTCGTCTCCCCAGTTGGCGCCGACTATAGCTTTTACCATTATCTTCCTCCATTCCGCCGCCCGAAAAGGCGGCTTAAAATACCGCGCAAAGCCGCTGCTTCGGCGGTCGTTAGCATCAAACGTTTATCTCAACCTCAACGCCCAAAAGCTCCCTGTTCTTTTCGAGCGCCGGCTTCACAACCCCTTCAAGAAAATCCTCAACCTGCTGCGGTGCGCGCCCGACGAAGTTTTCCGGCTTCATAACGGCGTTTATTTCGTCAATCGTAAGCCCGAATGCCGGGTCTGCGGCAATGCGCTCGGCGAGGTCGTTTTCCCTGCCCTCAACTTTAACGGTCTTGCCCGCCTCCATTGAGTGAACGCGGATTCTTTCATGCAGCTCCTGGCGGTCGCCGCCCTTTTTAACGGCGTCCATCATTATATTTTCCGTTGCCATAAACGGTATCTCGCGCATAAACTGCTGATAAATCACTTTATCGTAAACAACGAGCCCGTCAACGACGTTTATATAAAGGCTGAGCACCGCGTCTGCGGCAAGGAACGCTTCGGGGACTGATATGCGCTTGTTTGCGCTGTCGTCCAGGGTGCGTTCAAACCACTGCGTTGCGGCCGTTATTGCGGGATTTAATGCGTCCGTTATAATATATCTCGATAACGAGCCTATCCTTTCGCTTCTCATCGGGTTGCGCTTATACGCCATTGCCGACGAGCCTATCTGCGACTTTTCAAACGGCTCCTCTATCTGCTTCAGGTGCTGCAGAAGGCGTATGTCGTTTGAGAATTTATAGGCGCTCTGCGCTATAAGGCTGAGGACGTTCAGCATCTGCGAATCGAGCTTTCTCGGATACGTCTGTCCGCTTACGGGGAACGTTTCGTCATAGCCCATTTTTGCGGCGATTTTCCTGTCAAGCTCGCGGCATTTTTCGTGATCGCCCTCAAAGAGCTCCATAAAGCTTGCCTGCGTACCCGTTGTGCCCTTGCAGCCCAAAAGCTTTGCCTTTGAAAGCTGATAATCGACGTCCTCAAGGTCCATCATAAGATCCTCGAGCCACAGCGCCGCGCGCTTGCCGACGGTTGTCGGCTGCGCCGGCTGGAAATGCGTAAACGCAAGCGTCGGCAGATCCTTGTATTTTTCCGCGAATTTCGCAAGCTCGTTTATCAGGTTTACAAGCTTTTTCTTTATAAGGCGCATGGCCTCTGTCATTATTATAATATCGGTGTTGTCGCCAACATAGCAGCTTGTTGCGCCGAGATGTATTATACCCTTCGCTTTGGGGCACTGAACGCCGTAGGCGTAAACGTGCGCCATAACGTCGTGGCGGACTTCCTTTTCGCGCGCCGCCGCAACGTCGTAATTTATATCGTAGATATGCTCCTTCATTTCGGCAATCTGCTCGTCGGTTATATCGAGGCCGAGCTCCTTTTCGCTTTCGGCAAGAGCGATCCACAGCTTGCGCCATGTGGAAAACTTTTTGTCCGGCGAAAAGATATACTGCATCTCCTTTGAAGCGTATCTTGAATTTAACGGGCTTTCGTATGTGCTTTTGCTCATTTTGCGCCTCCCCGGAATCAAAGACCCAGTCTTTTGAATACTTCCTCGTATGCCTCCTCAACGTTGCCGAGGTCGCGGCGGAAGCGGTCCTTATCGAGCTTTTCGTGAGTTTTCGCATCCCACAGGCGGCAGGTATCGGGCGAAATTTCGTCCGCAAGGATAATCTTGCCGTCCGGAGTTTTGCCGAATTCTATCTTGAAGTCAACAAGCTCTATGCCTATGCTCTCAAAATAAGCCTTTAAAACGTCGTTTACCTTAAACGTAAGCTCCGATATCGTATCGAGGTCTTCCTTTGTTGCCGCGCCGATGGCGATTATCTGATAGTCGTTTATCATGGGATCGCCGAGATCGTCGTCCTTTAAGCAGTATTCGAGAGTTGTGCAGTTAAGCTTTTTGCCCTCCTCAACGCCGAAACGCTTTGAGAACGATCCGGCCGCAATATTTCTTATTATTACCTCAAGGGGAACGATGCTCACCTTTTTAACAAGCGTTTCCCTGTCGGAAAGCTCCTTGACAAAATGTGTGGGGACACCGTTTTTCTCCATTATCTGCATGAGGAAATTGGACATTTTGTTATTTATAACGCCCTTTCCCGAGATCTGGCCTTTTTTCAGGCCGTTAAAGGCCGTTGCGTCGTCCTTGTAGTCAACGATATAGAGGTTTTCGTCGTCTGTTTTGTAGACCTTTTTGGCCTTGCCCTCATAAAGCATTTCTTTCTTTTCCATTTGCGTCATTCCTTTCGGTTATTTGAACGGGGCGCGCCCCGCATATAATCATACTCTACTATTATATACTACTTTTATCCGAAAATCAAGCATTAACGCGAAAAAACAAGAAAAATAAGAAAAAACATTGCTTTCGCCCCCTCCCGCCGTCAGCGGCGGCGCAAAAAAAAGAAACCCCCGGGGGTTCAAAAGGGGGCGGAGCCCCCTTTGAGAAAACAAAACAGCATTTCGTTACAGGTGTTTTACGGATTCATTGCTGCCGCTCGGAACAATGGTCAGCGTATATCCCAAAGGCTTTAAAATTTTCATAAGCGTATTTACCTGCGGGGAATGAACCGCCTTTTCAAGGCGGGCTATTACTGGCTGCTTCACTCCGCACAGCTTTGACAGCTCCTCCTGCGTCAGCCCTTTTTCCTCACGCGCTTCTATCACCTTGCCGATAAGCTCCACCGTAAAATCTATTTCGCTCTGTTCCTCGGGCGACAAATCCAGCGTCTTTTTATAATCCTTCCATGAGGTAGCCATATCAATCACCGTACCTTTCCATATAGCTTTCCAAATTCCGTTTTGCCTGCTCTATTTCTTTTTTCGGCGTCTTTTGCGATTTCTTTACAAAATGATGAAGCAGGATGAATTTATTATCCTTAAAATATGCGTACAATATTCTGTTTGCCAACGGACGCAGCTCCCATATCTCGCCGTCAAGATGCTTTGTTACGGGCGCGCCTATGCGTGTGCCGTATTCCGCCAGTGCATCGATATATGCAACCGTCTTGCGCAGATTTATCCGGGCGTCCTTGTTTGTCAGCGATTTTTCCTTCAGGCTGTCGAGATATTCCCTTACAGGCTCGCGCCCGCGCTCATCGTCATAAAAAATAATATCGTACATTGCACTGCCCCTCCATAAAAAATTATAGCATATTTGCTATAATAAATCAATGGATAAATTGAAAATTTTAAATCAAATTTTCCCCCGGGGGGTTCAAAAGGGGGCGGGGCCCCCTTTTATACAAAAACAAATTTATATGTATGGTTCCGTTACGCTCAGCGGCTCCGACCCGAGCGCGCGCAGCAGCAAAAGCGCCGTATGCCTTCCCGCCGCAACGGCCGCCTTAACCGCGGACGCTTCGCCGGTAAATATTATTATAACCTCGTTCGAACGGCTCGTGCCCTCCGAAGGGCGCAGCGTCTTTACTATTTCAACCCCCGCCGCCTTTACGGCCGCGTCGGCCGCGGCAAGGCCTATCGGCGCGGGAGACGCGCACACAAAGCCGAACGGCTCGCCGACGGGGATTCCGAACGCCTTATTTATCGCCGTATACGCTCTTGCGCTGTACTGAAGCTCCATATGCCCGGCCTCCGAAATATATATTTCGCCGGCGTATGTATTTATATTGTCAAGCGCCGTTTTGACGCATTGGCGCACGTCGGACGGCGTTTCGCCGCCGAACACTATAAAATTGCCGTGACCGCCCCAGCCCTTTGTGTCGCGCGGTATTTCAATCGATATAATTTCCGCCGACGACGTTTTAAGCGCGTCGTCAACCGCCTTTATCTGCGCGCCTGCGCCGGTGCGCGAGCCGATAAGGCCCACCGCCTTTATGTGCGGCGGTATTTTCATCTGTTTTTTAAGCTCCCCGTCAAGGGAGGGTATCGTTATTCCGATGCTGTCGCACACCGCAGCGCCCGTAAATTCGGGCAGGGAACATTTCCCAAACATATCGTTTGCCGTCATTTCTTAATGCCTTTCGATTTTTTCGCCGTTTTTACTTGAAAATTTACTTTAAATATGATATTATATTATCTGATATACTGACTGCGAGGAAATTTCCGAACGGGAAGCTATGCCTTTGTATACTGTACCTTGGAGCTTACGCCGTCTATGCGTCCGAGCTTGCCGGACATCGCGCTTATAACATCATTTGGCGCGTCAACGACAACGCTTATTATCGCAACGCCGCGGCTTCTGTAGGGTATTCCCATGCGTCCGACTATCCGGTCGCTGTAGGAATGCAGTATTTCGTTTATTTTATCCGTGGAGCTTAAATCCTCCACGATGATACCTATAAGGGCAATTCTTGTTTCCATTGTTCACACCTCGCAATACTATTTTAAACGAATTTGATTAAAATGTCAAGCGGAGGTAGACAAAAATGTATGATCCGAAATCATCGAAGGCCGAGGAATTTATAAATCACGAGGAAATTCTCGAAAGCCTTGAATACGCCGAAAAGAACAAGGGGAACAAGGAGCTTGTACGCTCCATCATCGAAAAGGCAAGGGCCTGTAAGGGCATAACGCACCGTGAGGCGGCAGTCCTTCTCGACTGTGAGGATAATGAGCTCAACGAAGAAATGTACGCGCTTGCCCGCGAAATAAAGCAGAAGATATACGGGAACCGCATCGTTATGTTCGCGCCGCTGTATCTTTCAAATTACTGCATAAACAGCTGCGTATACTGTCCCTATCACGTAAAAAACAAAACCATCTGCCGCAAAAAGCTCACTCAGGAGCAGGTCCGCGAGGAAACGATCGCGCTCCAGGATATGGGGCATAAGCGTCTTGCGCTCGAGGCGGGCGAGGACCCCGTGAACAATCCGCTTGAATACATACTTGAGTGCATACGCACGATATATTCGATAAAGCACAAAAACGGCGCAATACGCCGCGTGAACGTAAACATCGCGGCAACGACCGTTGAAAACTACAAGCGCTTAAAAGACGCCGGAATAGGCACATATATACTGTTCCAGGAAACGTATCATAAGGATAACTACGAAACGCTTCATCCGGCAGGCCCCAAGCACGATTACGCCTATCATACCGAGGCAATGGACCGCGCAATGGAGGGCGGCATAGACGACGTCGGGCTCGGAGTGCTTTTCGGGCTTGACACGCACCGCTATGAGCTTGTCGGCCTTTTGATGCACGCGGAGCATCTCGAAGCGAAATTCGGCGTCGGCCCGCACACGATAAGCGTGCCGAGGATTTGTCCCGCCGACGATATTGACGTAAACGATTTTTCAAACGCCGTGCCCGACGAGGTTTGGCAGAAGATAATCGCAATAATCCGCATTGCCGTTCCGTATACGGGCATGATAGTTTCAACAAGGGAAACGGCAAAGAACAGGAAAAAGGCGCTGGAGCTCGGCATTTCGCAGATAAGCGGGGCGTCGTCCACAAGCGTCGGCGGCTATGCCGTTCCCGAAGCCGAGGAGGAAAACACGGCGCAGTTTGACAGGAGCGACACGCGCACGCTCGACGAGGTTGTCGGATGGCTCATGGAGCTTGGCTATATACCGAGCTTCTGCACGGCATGCTACAGAGAGGGGCGCACCGGCGACAGGTTTATGTCGCTTGCCAAAACGGGCGCGATACAAAACTGCTGCCAGCCGAACGCGCTCATGACGCTTAAGGAATATCTTGTCGATTACGCGTCGCCAAAAACACGCGCCGCGGGCGAAAAGGTGATGGAAGAAGAGCTTAAAAAAATCCCCGCCGACAAGGTAAGGGCCATTGCCGAAAAATATATAAAAGAAATCGAAAACGGCGCACGCGATTTCAGATTTTGATTTTGCCGGCGCGCCGCAGCAGCCGCGTATAATCAAAGGAAACGTTAAAGGAGACATTTTTTATGACCGAGCTTGAGGAAAAAATCGAAGCGGCAAAAAAGCTGCTTAACGAAAACGAATATATAGTCATACCGGTCACAAAGGGGCAGATGTGCCTGTGCGACGGCTGCAAGGAGCAGACGTATTTGTGCCGCTATAATTCCATAGGCTATACGTGTTCAAACCTGCTTTGCATAAATGATTTTATAAAAGAGCAGCTGGACTATAAAACAATTATCGCAAATATAGAATAGCCGGTTCAAAACCCCCACGATACATCCCGGGGGTTCCAAAGGGGGCGGAGCCCCCTTTGAAAAAGAAAAGGAGAATTTTATGATAACAAGCAAACAGCGCGCATGGCTCAGAAAAGCAGGCCATACATTGGAGCCCGTATTTATAATAGGCAAGGACGGCGTTACGGAGCAATCGCTCCGCGCCCTCGAGGACGTGCTCGAAAAACGCGAGCTTATAAAAGTCAAAATACTCGAAACGGCGCTTTTGGATACAAAGGAAACGTGCAACAGCGTCGCCGCAGCTCTTGACGCAGAGCCCGTGCAGGCGATAGGCAGCCGCTTTATACTCTACAGGCAGGCGCGCAAGGAAAAGAACAGAAAGCTTGAGCTTCCGAAAAAATGAAGATAGGAATAATGGGCGGCACGTTCGACCCCATACACAACGCGCACCTTATAATCCCGCGCTGCGCAAAGGAGCGGTTTAAGCTTGACAAGGTCGTGTTTATGCCCGGCGGCAACCCGCCGCACAAGCCCGGCGTGACCGATAAGCGCCTGCGCCTTCAAATGACGCGCCTTGCCGCCGGAAACGAATTTGACGTGTGCGCGTACGAGGTTGAAAAAGAGGAATATTCGTATACATTAAAAACGCTCGAATACCTCACCGCAAAATATCCCGGCAACGAATTTTTCTTTATAATCGGCGAGGATTCGCTGCGCGATATAACAAAATGGTACAGGCCGCGGGAAATACTGCGGCTCTGCACGCTGCTTGTGTTCCCGAGAGAATCCCGCGAAACGCTTGCGCGTCTGATCGAAAAAACAAAATCGGAGCTCGGCGGACGGATTTTTGCGATAGACGCCCCCGTGTTTAACGTGTCGTCGTCCGAAATACGGCGGCGCGTAAGGAACGGTGAAAGCATAGACGCATTCGTCCCTCCGTCCGTTGCGGAGTTTATCAAAGCAAATAATTTGTACGCGGAGGTGACAGCATTGAATAACGGCGAAATAATAAGCCGCCTTAAGGAAACGCTTGGCGAAAAGCGTTTTATCCACACAATGGGCGTTGCCGAAACGGCGCGCAAACTGGCGGAGCGCTTCGGCGCGGACGCGGAAAAGGCGTATCTTGCCGGGCTTCTGCACGACTGCGCAAAGTCTATGAAAACGCATGAGCAGCTGAAAAAATGCGCGGAGCTGGGAGTTGAGCTTGACGAATATTCAAAGCTCTGCCCGCCGGTCATACACGCGCCTCTGGGCGCCGAAACGGCAAAGCGCGAATACGGCGTTTCCGATGAGGAAATATTAAACGCAATACGCCGCCACACCGTCGCCGGAAAAAACATGACGCTGCTCGATAAAATAATCTACACCGCCGATATGATCGAGCCGTCAAGAGATTTTGAAGGCGTAGGGCTTCTCCGAAGCCTTGCCGAAACGGATATCGAAAAGGCGTTTTTCGAAAGCGTGAAGCAGTCGATACTGTTTAACATAAAAGAAAACAAAATTGTTCATCCCGCGTCGCTCGAAAGCTACAACGAGTCGGCGCCGAAATACAAAAACAAGACGTGATTGCCGAAAGGAGCAGATATGGAAAGCAATACAGCAAACAGCAAAGTCGAAATAATAAAAAAGGCGCTTGACGACAAAAAAGCGACAAACATAGAGGTCCTTGACGTTTCGGAGCAAACGTCGCTCGGGGATTGGTTTATCGTCGCTTCGTGTCAGTCAAACGTGCAGGTGCGCGCCTGCGTTGACGAAATAGAAGAAAAAATGGACGAGGCGGGCTTCCCCGTGGGCCACAAGGAGGGCTACCGCGGCGGGTCGTGGATACTTATGGACTACGGCGACGTTATAGTCCACGTTATGCAGCAGGAAACGCGCGAATTTTACTCTATAGAACGTCTGTGGGACGACGCGGGCGCGGCTGAGCGCGCCGGCATGAGCGAGGAAGAATAAAAAAGAGGAGTATAGAAAAATTGGAGCAGTACAACTTTAAAAGCATCGAGAAAAAATGGCAGGACAGATGGGAAAGCGAGGGCGCGTTTCACGCGTTAAACGATCCCGGCAAGCCGAAATATTTCGCACTTATAGAATTCCCGTACCCGTCGGGCATGGGGCTTCACGTAGGTCATCCGCGCGGCTACACGGCGCTTGATATAATAGCGAGAAAACGCCGCATGGAGGGCTATAACGTCCTCTACCCGATAGGCTGGGACGCGTTCGGCCTGCCGACGGAAAACTACGCGATAAAAAACAACGTACATCCGAAAATCATAACCGAAAAAAATATAGCGAACTTTACGCGCCAGCTTAAGATGCTCGGCTTTTCGTTCGACTGGTCGCGCGAGGTGAACACAACGGACCCCAAATATTATAAGTGGACGCAGTGGATATTCCTGCAGCTCTTTAAGCACGGTCTTGCCTACAAGCAGGAAATGCCGATAAACTGGTGCACGGGCTGCAAGGTCGGCCTTGCAAACGAGGAGGTTGTAAACGGCGTGTGCGAACGCTGCGGCAGCCCCGTCGAGCAGCGCAGAAAGAGCCAGTGGATGCTTAAGATCACCGAATATGCCCAGCGCCTTATCGATGATCTCGACAGCGTCGATTATCTCGAAAAAATAAAAACGCAGCAGAAAAACTGGATAGGCCGCAGCGAGGGAGCGGAGGTCAAGTTTACATTATCGAGCGGCGACGAGCTTGTTGTTTACACAACGCGTCCCGATACGCTTTTCGGCGCAACGTACGTTGTGATGTCCCCGGAGCACGCGCTTGTTGAAAAATTAAAGGATCAAATAGAAAATTACGGCGAGGTTGAGGAATATAAAGCCGCGGCGGCGAGAAAGTCGGAATTTGAGCGCACCGAGCTTGCGAAGGAAAAGACGGGCGTCGCTCTTAAGGGCGTATACGCCGTAAACCCCGTAAACGGCGAGAAGCTGCCCGTTTGGATAAGCGATTACGTGCTTGTTACCTACGGCACGGGCGCAATAATGGCCGTTCCCGCGCACGACAGCCGCGACTGGGAATTTGCAAAGAAGTTCAATTTGCCGATAATCGAGGTCGTCGCCGGCGGAAAAGACGTTCAGGCCGAGGCGTACACCGACGTTGCAAGCGGCACAATGGTAAACTCCGGCTTTTTAACGGGCATGAGCGTTAAAGAAGCCATCCCCGCAATGATAGCTCACCTTGAGGAAAAAGGCCTGGGAACGCGCAAGGTAAACTTTAAGCTGCGCGACTGGGTATTTTCGCGCCAGCGCTATTGGGGCGAGCCGATACCGCTCGTTTACTGCGAAAAATGCGGCTGGGTGCCGATAGACGAAAGCGAGCTTCCCCTGGAGCTTCCCGATATAGAGCATTTTGAGCCGGGCGAGAACGGCGAATCGCCGCTTGCAAAGGCGTATGACTGGATAAACACAACGTGTCCGCACTGCGGCGGTCCGGCAAAGCGCGAAACGGACACAATGCCTCAGTGGGCGGGCTCAAGCTGGTATTTCCTAAGATACACAGACCCGCACAACGACGGCGCCCTTGCCTCAAAGGAGGCGCTCGAATACTGGTCGCCCGTTGACTGGTACAACGGCGGCATGGAGCATACAACGCTGCATCTTTTGTATTCGCGCTTCTGGCACAAGTTCCTGTACGATATAGGAGTTGTGCCCACAAAGGAGCCGTATATGAAGCGCACCTCGCACGGCATGATCCTCGGCGAAAACGGCGAAAAGATGTCAAAATCGCGCGGCAACGTCGTAAACCCCGATGAGGTCGTAAACGAATTCGGCGCGGACGCGTTCAGGACATACGAAATGTTTATAGGCGCGTTTGACCAGGCAACGCCGTGGTCGCAGCAGGGCTTAAAGGGCTGCTACAAGTTCCTTGAAAGAGTGTGGTCGCTCCAAAACATAATGACCGGCGAGGACGGTTACAGCCGGGACCTCGAAAAATCGGTTTACAAGACGATAAAGAAGGTCGGCGAGGATTACGAGCGAATGAAGTACAACACGGCAATCGCCGCAATGATGAGCCTTGTCAACGAATTTACGAAAAAAGGCTCTGTTACAAAGGGCGAATACATGACGCTTATAACGCTGCTTAACCCCGTTGCCCCGCACATGACGGAGGAGCTTTGGGAAAAGTACGGAAACGGCGGCCTGCTTTCGCTTCACCCGTGGCCGAAGTACGATGAAGCAAAAACGGTTGACGATGAGGTTGAAATCGTTGTTCAGATAAACGGGAAGATAAAGGATAAAATGATGGTTCCCGCCGGTCTTGACCGCGACAGCCTGACGTCCGCCGCAACGGAAAACGAAAAAATAAAAGCGCTTACAGAAGGCAAAAATATTGTTAAGGTTATTGCCGTGCCGGGCAAGCTGGTTAATATAGTGGTTAAATAATATTTTGTATCTTAAAAGGGGGCTTGCGCCCCCTTTTGAACCCCCGCGGCTGCTGCCGCGGGGGTTTTTGTTTTTGCGGCACATATCACCCCTTCCTCGGAAAGGATGTTACGCTGCACATACATTCCTCGGAAGGGGAAATATGCGCCGCTTAGAGAGTACCCGCCCTTTGGGGGTGTGGGGGCGAAGCCCCCACGTAAAGAAAAAAATCAAATTTTCAGTGAGCGGCGCAAGCCGCGAACGGTCGGCTGCGCCCCCCTTTTTTCAAACCCCCGTAGGGTATGTCATTTAATATTCCGCCGCTTCTGTTACCGGTTTCATTTTGTCCTCCCATACATACACTCGTATCCTATCCGGATAATGCGCGGCGCTCATCGGCGAAAACTCAAGCGTTTCACCCTCATATTCCATCATATTCACATACACAAGATCACCGAAATAATACCCCGCGGCAATAACCTTGCTGCCAACCGGAACGTTATGGCACTCTATCTTATACGGCTCGCCGTCGTGTTTCGTTATTTCCGTATATGCCTTACGTTCCCAAACGGCATACAGTATTTTACTTTCCGTTAAATTCTCAATAACGTCGCCCGCATTATATTCTGCCGTTTCGGCGTCCTTCTCGCTTGCCCAGCCAAGGAACTCAAAGCCCACCCGGTTCGGCGCTTTGTCCGTAACAACAGCGTCGCCGCCGACGATTACGGCCGTCGCCGTGCTGAACCGCGACTCACAGTTCGGGTCGTATACAAGCCGCGCAAACGTATCGCCGCCCGCATGAACGGGCGTTGTCAAAAGCTCGCCGTTGCCCAACGGCGAAACGTACACGTCGTTCCACTCGTCAACGCTTCCCGTAAGATAAACGTTTTGCAATTTACAGTCATCAAACGCCCAGTCGCCTATTTCCTTAAGCCCCGGCGCAAATGTAACGGCTTTAAGCTCAAAGCATTGGTCAAACGCGCGCTCGCCTATGCTCTCAAGTCCCTCCGGCAGCGTCACCGACTGCAGCTTATTGCAGCCCCAAAAGGCATAGCTTTCGATTTCCTTTACGGTGCTCGGAAAATTCACCTCTTCAAGCGATATGCAAAGATAAAACGCATACCAGCTGACAGACGTCATGCTCTCGGGCAGCGTCACGCGCTTCAAATTTGCGCAGTCGCGGAACGCATGGCCGCGTATAAACGTAACCGTATCCGGTATTTTATACTCCTCCGCCGCGCCGGCGGGAGCATAGCGGATAAGCTTCGTTTTATCCTTATTAAACAAATTCCCGTTTTCCGACGAAAACGCCGCGCAGTCCTCGTCAACCGTTATTTCGGCAAGATGGTCGCAGTTTTCGAGCGCCATACTGCCGAGATATTCAAACGGCGCCGGCAGCGACAAGCTTTCGATACCGCTGTCCAGGAAGGCTTGCTCGCCTATCGTTTTCAATCCCGCTCCGACATCAATCTTTTTGAGCGCCTCGCAATCATCAAACGCGAAGTCGTCTATCGCCGTTACGCTGTCGGGCAGCGTTATGCTCTCAAGCGCCTTACATTCCGAAAACGCGCGGTTTCCTATTTCCGTTATCCCCTCGGGCAGGGAAACGCGCTTCAGGCTGCCGCACCGCGAAAAAGCCGAATCGCCTATTTTGCCTTGAACATTCTCCGGAACGGTCACCTCCGTAAGCGAAGTACACCAAAAAAACGCACTGTCCGGGATTTCCGTAATTCCCGAGCCTATGTATATGCTTTCCGCACCGGTGCATGAGCTGAACGCACTCATGCCAAGCTCTGTTACGCTGTCGGGAATATTTATTTTTGTAAAGCTCTTGCATCCCAAAAACGCAGCCTCGCCGATCGACGCAACGCTGTCGGGAATATCAACGTCCGACAAGTTCTCACAGAAATAAAATGCGCCCGTGCCGATTTTTGTCACGCCGTCCTCCGGGAGCGTAACGGATGAAAGCTCATAGCAATGGGCAAACGCACGGTTTCCTATTTCCGTCACCGTCTGCGGGATTTCGTATTCCGTCATGCCGTTTGACGCCGGGAAAAGCACAATTTCCGTTTTGTCCTTATTGAACAGTATCCCGTCCTCCGCAGAATAAGCGGGATTGTTTTCGTCCACAATAACTTTTTCAAGGCTCGGCAGTGAGCCGCAGTCACCGTCAAAGCTTACGAGCGTATCGGGCAAACTTACCGAAACGGCGTCATCGAACGGCCCGAGGCCGTCTACCTTCGTTATGCCGCTTTCAAAAACGATGCTCTTGATCTCGCCCGCCGTCACCGTGCCGAAGTGGTCAATCTCGCCCGTACCGCTTACGGTAAACACGCCGTTGTCGTCAAGCACCCACGTGCAGCTGCCGATAGTGCCGCTCTCCTGCGCCGAGCACGGCAGCGCAATAAGCGCCGACACAGCAAACGACGCCAAAACACACGCAAAACCGCTTAAAATTCTACTTGTCCTCATTGTTACATTCCTCCCTTTTGTTTTGTAAAATTTTTTTGATAATCACCGTCCGCAGGGGTTTCAAAGATGGGCTGCTATCACAATGCGCACGTCATCTGTCTGCGGAAGAGCCTTAACGCGCATCGTGCGTTACCAGCTCGGAGCAGATAGTGACGGGCGCAAATGTTGTTTTCCGCTCTCCGGGGCTTCCAAAGGCAGCGGCGCATATTTCCCCTTCCGAGGAATATATGTGCAGCGTAACATCCTTTCCGAGGAAGGGGTGATATGTGCCCCGCCTTACAGCCGCCCCGGGGGTTCCAAAGGGGGCGGAGCCCACTTTCAGACGTCAGTCTTTTTGTTTATATGTTGAATGGTTATCATTATACAAAAACGTTTCATTTGTTCATCGTATGACCACGAGAGCGTCCCGTTATACTTCTTCAGCGCCTGCTTTATATTGTTTATCCCCATTCCGTGAAGCCGCTCATTGCTCTTATGCGTCTTTAATTTCCCGTCAATAACGAGAGGTTTTTTATCTGATGAGTTTTCTGTTTTTATCACAACAAAGTTCTTGTTGACAGTATAAATTTTCATATAAATTTTCTTTTCCGATGAATTTTCGCAGCTCTCAATTGCATTATTTATCAGATTGGAAAAAATCGTTACGGCGTCCATACCCTCAAAAAATTTTAGTTCTGACAGAACCGGGTCGAGAGAAAACTTTATGCCCTTCTCGCTGCATTCGCTCATTTTCTTTGACAGCACAATGTTTATCATTGCGTTATCCGTGTAATCGATAATATTTGTAAGCTTTTGTTTTTCCGATTTTATCGATCTGATATAATCCTTTGCCTGCGTGTTGTCGCGGTCTATAAGGGAATACAGCGCGTCGAGGTGCTCGTCCATATCGTGCTCCAAATGCTTCAGCATCATATAATCCTCAAAGTTTTTTTCGTTCTTTTCAAGCTGCAGCTTTAAATTCTCAATCTCAAAATTCTGCGCTATAATATTTTGGTTGATGACAAACACTATTATTTCTGTAAGCGTGCATAAAATACACATCGTAAACTGCAAATAAGTGCTGCTCGACAATTTTACTATCAATATCAGCATGACTACCGTTATCATGGGAATCGCCAACAGCAGCAGCGAATATATATACGTATACTTGTTGTCTTTTCTGAATAGATGAGATAATATCATTATCCCGATCAGATACAGCGATTTCCCGGATATGGTGAAAATCATCGACTGCGCGGCAGACACAGCCAGCACATTATTTGTGTCGATGCCCAATCGGAATACATGGTTGGCGGCAAGCTCGCCTACGACAGACAGCACCGTCAAAATCGTTCCCTGAAAAACGGCCGTCCTGCCGCTTATGTAAAAGCATGACATAAACAGTGCCGTATTCAGCAGCATAAAAGCCATAGTAGAGCCGCGGCAAAGCTTTTTACACCCCGCCGCGGCTCTTTGTGTTTCAAGATAAAAATCAGATCTTGCTTCTTGTATCGTCGCTTATTTCAACAGTCTTTGTATACTGCACGTTCTTTATAGAACCGCCCGTTGCCTGCTCTATTTCGTCAAAGCTGATCTCCTCTTTGACACCCTCATCATTCGTTACGAGCTTATCCTTTTCCTCTGCCATCTCAGTTCACCTCCTTTGCGTCAAAAATGTTGCATATAACGACTGCGCCTTCGGCGCGTGTCATATTTGCTTTTGGATCAAATTCACCGGTGTCTCTGCCGTTTATGATGCCAATTGCCGCAAGTGCATTGACATCTTCTGCTGCCCAATCGGAAATATTCTCTGCGTCCGTAAACGCCGGCACCTCCGCACTATGCGCCGAGATGCCCGCAAGCGTTATGAAACGGTTCACCATTGCCGCCATCTGCTCTCTCGTTATAAGCGTTTCCGGCTCAAATGTACCATCGCCCATACCCTTGGCAACTCCGCATGAAACGGCCCATTTGACTGCGTCAAAATACCATGCATCCGACGAGACATCCGTAAATACAGGCACCTCGATATCTCCTTCCGAAACGAGTTCCGTATTCATAAGTATCTGCGCGAACTGCGCCCTTGTTATATTTCCATCTGGAACAAATAGCCCGTTGCCCATGCCGCTTACTATTCCGTCAGCCGCAAGTCTTTCAATATATTCTTCCGCCCAGTGACCGGATACATCATTAAACATGCTGCTTTCAGAATCTGGCGTTTCAGTCGCGTCAGGTGTCGCAGAAGGCGAAGGAGATGCTGTCGGTCTCGAGATTACGCTTCCGCCGCCACCGCCGCGGTTGGGATTTCTTGTCGGCTCTGGAGATGCTGACGCCTCAGGTCCCTCTTCAGCGCCGGTCACGGTCACCTCTGCTGTTACAGATTTATAGAGCGTTGAAGGTATCATGCTGAGCATGTCATTCTGTGACGATGTACCGTCGTAGCTGAACACTATATTCTGCTCAGACGGAACAACATAACCTGTAAGCTGCGCCGTGCCGTTTCCTATCGCACAAAGCGTATTATCGCTTCTGACGTATACAACATCGGTGTCGTCGCTTACCCACAAGATGGTCACTTCATCGCCGGCTGTACCGCCTATCTCCGTTTCTATCTCTATATCATCGAGATATTCTGCCGATATCTTATCATCGCCTTTGATAGAAACATCCGTTACCTTGCTCATCGTTTCGATTGCCTCAGAGTCAAAGGTGCGGTGCGCCGTTGTTTCAAGGGTCGTCACCTCTTCGCCGTCAGCTTCTATTACCGCGATAATATCAGCCGTGCCGTCGTCACCGTCTATAACATAAGCATCGTCCGGGATATAAACGATCTCGTCAACAGATACAGTTGAATTTTCCGGTATATTATCCAGTGTGTATTCCTCGATCAATTTGTCGGGTTCTCCGTCCTTTGCTGTATACAGTTTAACGCTTATCGGCGACGACGGTATGTTTCCGTCATTTTTCAACGGTATATTGAGGTTATGTCCGGCTGCAAGCTCTTCCAATACGGCATCTCCATCGGGAATAATATTGTATTCCTTGACAGCCTTTAGTTCCTGTGTGATGGTCTCGGCATATTCACCTTCGCCCACCGTTATCTCCGCATTGAAGGTGAGGTCATCGCTTATCTCTGATATCGCCGGAACATCCACATATGCGCTAAGGCTCTTGCCCGCGCCCCAAAGACCTTCCACCGTCCGCGTTCCCAGTTCGGTCACGGCCCCGTTTGAGGTCATGGTAAATCTGAATGTCACAGGCGCATCTATGAAGTTCGTTCCCTCGTTCTTCACCGTCGATGTAAGCGTGAATCCTGTATCGGGATAAACGTATTTTGTGTCTGTAACGAGCGCGTCGCTTTCCGCCGTAACAGGCTTTGAATACGGCGTATGTACCAGTGTTACAAGACTTGCATTTGTTTCATCAAGACTTGTGTTTTCATCTGTCACCGTATACGGCGTTTTTGACGCCGATATATAAAGCTTGCCGTCTATAACTGCCGCATCAAAATTGCCGTATGCCGTATTTTCGGCATTAGTTAGCTTAAACGCCTCGCTCCAGTCGTAATTCATATCTATGTCGCCGTCGGCGTCAGGTTCCGCGCCCGTCTGCGGCGCAGCGTCATAGATCGATGTGTATACCTGTCTTGAACCGTTTTCATCAGAATCGGTCCATGTAAGGTACATTCTCTCGTCCGAATCAACATCCACGCTGTAATTATTGATATATCCGTCTATCGTTACCGCATAGGTTGGCTCGATGCGTATCGTTATCTCCTGTGCGGGGGTGGTCTCGCCGCCGGAATTTACGCTCTCCTCTGTTGTGTCAGTATATTCAAGTATATAATACTGCGTGCTGCCTTCCGTCACAAGTGTATACATTTGATCGCGTATTATTTTACTCAGTTCGATATACGCTATACCGCTTTGCTGCGTGTCACCGCTCTCATCCAGCTCGCCCACGGACGAATAGAACAGGTATGTATCGTCACCATATCGTCCGAAATGCGGAGTTGAATAGCTTCCGGTATCGGGAGTGATCCTTATGATATGCGTAAAGCTGTTTTCGGAGAAGTTGTATATCTGTACAAATATATCTCTGTCCTCTGTCGTGTAGAGATCCTTGTCATAGTCAACAGTCCATGCATACAGCGCAAGCCCATTATATGATACAGCGTCTGAATCAACGATACGCAGCATATCCGAGCTTGTGTCGTCAAGTCTTATATCAAGGAACCTCTGACCGTACCAGTCGATCCTGTACTGTTCCGGATCATATACGCCTGCAAGCTCGTCATCCGTATAACTTGTTCCATCATTCCATGCTCCGTTTTCATAGAAACGGTATGCGATAACGGACGGCACATTTGTAAGGTCTGTGAGTTTTTCCGCGTCGAAATATTCTGTCTTTGTATAATAAAGTATCAGCCTGTCCGTCTCACTGTCATATGCAGCTTTTGGCTCAACATCGGCAGCGTAGTCCTCATCTGTCGTATGCGTAAGCTGAGTGACTTCAGAGAAGGTCTCGTTTGCCTTATCAAAGAACACAGTCTTTATATCGAGCGCCGTCAATGCCTGCGGAGCCGTTGTGTTGTTGTCCAGCACACGATCCGCCGATGACCACGATATGAGCAGCCTGTCGCCCAAGTCAAACACATCCGGATAATCATCGAGAGTACCGTCGTCATCTATGAGCACCGGCTGCGACCACTCTGTTCCGTTATATATCGTATAGAACAGTCCTGTCCTGTTTATATCGCTTCTCGCCTCAACATCGCCTATAAACGTCATGAACAGCTTGCCGTTGCCGAGAGATGTGAGCGTCGTCTTTGAACTTGGATATACACCATGCTGCAATTCCGTTTCCTCTGTGTTCTCAGCATCGATATCCATCAGTGATATCATATTTGACGCCCCGTTCCACGCCGATGTATTTGCGAGATACTCTCTTGTCGTTGGCTCTGACTGTATTTCATCGCCCTCCACGCTCATAAGTCCGGCAATGATATCGGGCTCTATATGACCGTCGGCATTTTCTGAGAATAATTCGACTGTCTGTTCCTTCGACTGCCCTGAATATACCTTGATGGACAATACCTTGATATAATAGTCGAAATTATATGTCATATCTCCGTACATCCGGTGTCCGAGAGAACCTGCGTTAAGTCCAAATTCAAAATCCATATCAAATTTGAAATTCGCATTGCCGCCGATTTCGATTACGGGTATTGAAACTCCCAGTCCAAGCGATATGGTCGGGTTAAGCATAAGATAGGCCTTTCTGTCGACATTGTCTATTTCCTCGAACAAACCAAAGGCTTCCGCGCTGTATTCAACTTTATTTTTGTCCCATGTCGAATCTCCGGTATAGTTCGTCTTGAGCTGGAATATGCCTGTAACATCACCGGATAACGAGCCCGTTATGATAACGTTCATGCCTATGGGCAATGTTATCGTTATTTTGCCCGACACATCATAATCAAGCCCGACGAGGAAATCAAGCTCCTCAAAGAAGTATTTGTATTGTCCGTCGACCTGCCGCGTTGTAAGCTGCATCGCAAATGCAGCCTTGGGCGAAAACTCCCACGAGAAAGACTTGGCTGTCTTGTATCCTCCGCCGTCGGTTTCCTTTCCGGCGTCGTTTACGGCGTCCTTCGTCTTGTCGGCTGTTTCCTCACTCGCATCCTTGCCGTCATCGTCACCGCCGCCGTCAGAGCTGAACGTCGTTAACGCTTTGCTGTAATCCCCGAATTTGTATGTGGACATTATATAATTGTATTTTGTCGGATCCATACCATCAGGTGTTACCGTGTCCGTTTCCGGCTCATCAAAGCCTATGCTTCCAAGAGCAACATCACCGAGCGGATCGCCTATAAGCTCTACAGCGCTGCTGTAAGTGTTTTCAAGCAAGGAGCTGCCTATAAGCGGGAACATGAATGTCCTCAGATCAAGCGGTGCAACAAATGTGTACCCGAGATCCAAAGACTTGTATTCTTTGCCGTTTTGGTCTATAAATGCAACGTAGATCCTGTCGCCCGAATCCATAACCGATTTTGGATTAAAGCTCATTAGAGCAGTGCCGTTTGCAAAGCTGTTTTCAAACCGGCTGTCCGTGGAACAATCTATCACTGTGCCGTTTACTTTATGTATATAGAATTTTGCCGCCACAGGCTGTATAGAACCGCTGCTGCTCACCTGAGCTGTGATATTGAGCGTGTCATCCTTTATATTCACGGCAGTACCGTTTATTTTATTTGCGGTGCTGTCCTCATATATAACGCTCAGTGACTGAGGCTTAAAGACTTCATATGCCGGAAGCGTTATCGACATATAGTTTGCCAACGCCGTTGTAGGGTACATGGTTCCGTTATCGTCTACTATAACGCTGACCAATCCCGAGGTCGGGACGTTATTCAGCTCAATGCTGAAATCGCCGTTTCCGTCGGTGAAACCTGACGTGCCCGCAACGCTCACCTGGGTTGCTGACGCCGGAGACCGTTCGAGACTCTTGTTATAGACTATATCGTAAAAGCTGCCATTTTCACGCAGCACCTTTCCCCATACTCTGCCGGAGCTGTTGCCGTTTTTTACAAACTCATAATAATATTTTGTGTTATTCTGCTGTATCGTTCCCGACATTATATCTCCGTACACCGGAACGTACAGGTTCTGGAATTTGCGTGTATTCTCCGTTTCCTCGTTGATGTTCGGATCAGAGCTTACATCTATTCTTCCGTTTACGTTTTTGATATCTCCCGTTCCGTTTGTCCACCTTACATAATATCCATCGGGGGCCGTCGCCCGCAGCGTCCATATCATACCGGGATAAACGGTCTGTATATTGAGGTCTCCGTTCACATCCGAATATTGGATATCACTTTCACTCTCCGCCGTTGACGGCTGTGTGAACACACGTCCTGACAAGTCGTCAACTACCGTATCCGCTCCGGGCATATATGCAACATTCATCCCTTGTTTTTCAGTCCTTGGGTAGAAGCTCATATTTTCGGTAAGCGTATAGGTCATTCGTTCAAGCGCCTCGTCATTGGCATAGATAGGATCGTTTGATGTAGGCTGCGACCAAAGATCGATATTAAAACCGGTTATGGTCATTTCCGGAGCCGCAACGGCACGCACTTTTATTCTTGAGTATACCGGAAACTCGTATGTCCCGTAATCATATGTGACCTTTTTGCGTACGGGCAAGACCCATTGCCATGTCCATTCTTCTTTTTCGGTCGTTCTATCCATATTGGCAATATACGTCTCTCCGTCGTCAACAGTGTGAACCCGGAGCGTTACGGTCTTTTGCTTAAACTTAGGCGTGACCTTGATCTCGCTAACCTTTCCTAATTTTTTCTGTATCTGTTCGGCAAGAGCTTGATCGGCAGTTATCCCGCTTGCCGGGATCCATATGGTATTGTCGCTGTACCAATGATCGGTATACGGGTACGACGAATCTTTACGGTACAAGCTGGCTGTGTCCTTTGTATATAGATACACTCCTTCAAGCTCTACACCGTATTTTTCGTCAAGCTCAGGATTCAATGAGACCGGTTTTATCCTCCGGTTTGCATTTGCGTAAAAACCGTTGACCTCACTGCCGCTGTCGGTCACCAGCTTCACCGACGGGATGTAATCATAGTCGTCTTTGCCGTCTGTATACGCGATCTTCATCGCCTCTCCCGTTCCATCTGCATAATCATACTCAAGCCTGTTGAATACCTGTTGGTTATATACATTAAATGTATATTTATGCCATGAATATGTAAGGGGATTTCCGAGCTGGACCAATGGATTCTGCACCCCGGCATTTTTGGCGATAGTTTTTACTTTTATATAATACTCTCCGCCGTTATTTAAATTATTTGTTAATTTAGTCCAGCCCATCTTGCCGGATACATGTCTTGACAAGCCGTCTCCGCCGTGAAAATCCGGAGCGCTGTGGAGCTCAAAATATGAATTGAATCCCTTTGACCCGCTTCCGCCTACATACATATGAAAAGAAACCGAATCAATACCGTAAAAATTAACACGGGATCTTGTTCTCCAGCCTATACCATGACCTTTGTCTTTCTCCTGTGCCCGAAGATCGAATCCAAGCGGCGCCGACACAGTATCTGCCCAATGATCATTCCCTCCGTCGTATATTTTGTCCCAGCTGTACTGATTAAGATTTACATTGGTCTCTGCCGAGCCTATAACATTTTGTGCCATCAACTCAACATCGCCGTCAGCGCTCATTAATGTCACGTCCGAGTCCGCGGGGCTTTCGGCAGCAGGAACAGCTTCCATCACTACCGGGATATATTCATTGGTTATCTCGCATGTGCCGTCGCTTTCAAGACGGATACCGAAGCTCATTTCCTCGCCGAAATTTGCCGCCGATATCTTTACTCTTTTCTCTGTCTCGCCGGGCGCAAACGCTACGCTTGCGTTTCCTATCTTTTCGTAGTGATAGCCCTCCTGCGCCGTGCCTTTTACGGTGGAGACCAAAACCGACGTATAATAATCGACGCCCTCGGTCCTTGAGAGGATGAGTTCGTATTCCGGAGCGTCTTGAGACAATCTGATCTCGTCTATGTTCGGCATTATAACCGGCGTCTCATACTCCTCATCGTCCATGATATTTACATATGCGGTCGGATTTGCCGCAAGAGAGGCGTCATCATCGCCATTAACGCCCATCAGAGACAGAAGAACTATCTTATCCGCCTGTGCAAGCTCATTGT
Organism: Candidatus Ornithomonoglobus intestinigallinarum; assembly: GCA_018715365.1. Taxonomy (GTDB): domain Bacteria; phylum Bacillota; class Clostridia; order UBA1381; family UBA1381; genus Ornithomonoglobus_A; species Ornithomonoglobus_A intestinigallinarum. The sequence continues at coordinate 38,769 of DVLU01000011.1, forward strand.
CGATAATCTGTATCGTGATCTCTTTTTCGGTCTCGCCCGCATCAAAATGCACAACTCCCACCGCGCCGCGCGCCTGCCGGAAATAGCCGTTTATATCGTTGAGAATGGTTTCTACGGCTGCGCTCGTTTCAGCATCGTCATCAGGCAGCTGCAAATACTGTGCCTGCGCGTCAAGCAGGGAAGATCCTGTCGAGACTCTTTGTCCGCTTCCCTCCGGTGCAGCGGCCTCATTATCCGCATAAACGTCCTCCGCAGGCGCTTCCTCTGCGGGTTCTTCTTCAGCGGATGCAGTTTCCGCAGGTATTTCCTCTGCGGGCGTGTCCGTATCGTTCCCGTCAAGGACAGAGCCGAGTTCTTCCACTGTTCCGTCATCATTTACTGTGAACCCATCCGCAACTTCAGGATCCTGCTGTCCGTCATCGGACACGTCAGGCTCTTCAACGCCTGTCGCCTCTTCGGAAGTATCACCGTTCTCATTTGCGCTTTCGACTGCGTCTGCGATCTCTTCACTTACTACCGCTGTCTCGTCCGCGCTTTCCTCGGCAACACCTTCATCAGATGTTTCTTCAAATTCCGACTCATCGGGCGCGATACCGTCTGCAGCCTCCAGTTCAATACCGTCCGCATCTGCAACAGTATAATCTACGCCGTATTCAGCTGTAAAATCCGCAGCTTTGAACGCGACGTCGATCTCACGGTAATTTCCGCCTTCGCGAACGATCTTCACCTTGAGCTTTTTCTCGTTTTCCGACACGTTATATTTTGCCGCAGAAAACGATATTTCCGAAGCTCCGCTTAACATCGGCTCTTCTGCCAAAGCCATCGGCGCGAGCGATACGAGCATGCTTGCCGCAAGAACGGAACTCAAAGTTCTTTTTAATATTCCTTTCATTCGGTTGCCCTCCTTGTGTGTCTATTAACGGGCGTTCTGTCTTTTCATAAGCTGCATAAACTGCCCGTTAATGTTTTTCAGCTCATCATATGTGCCTTCCTGTACGATCACCCCCTTATCCATCACAAGGATCCTGTCGCACTGCTCTATCGTAGACAGTCTGTGCGCCACGATTATCTTTGTACAATCGAGCTTATTTATGCTCTCGGTTATCCTCGTCTGTGTTATGTTGTCAAGCGCAGAGGTCGCCTCATCGAAAATGAGTATCGACGGCTTTGAGATGACAGCTCGCGCTATAAGCACTCTCTGCCGCTCACCGCCGGAAAGAGTACAATTTTCCTGACTTACCGGAGTATGTATACCCATCGGCAGTGCGGCTATAGTCTCAGTAAGACCTGCCAGCTCTATCGCCTTGTTTACCTCCTCTATGCTTGCATCTGGCTTTGTAACGGTGATATTTGAATATATATCACCCGATATGAGACCCATATTCTGAAGCACCGTACCGAGCTTTCGCCGGTAATGCCTGAGGTCAAGCTCACGTATATCAAAGCCGTCTATATAGACGCTGCCCTGCTGTGCCTTTTCAAAGCCGAGCAGCAGTCTTATCAATGTTGATTTTCCGCAGCCGGACGCGCCGACTATGCCGACGCTCTCACCGGCGCGGATATGCGTTGAAAGTCCGTTTATGATATAAGGCGAATCAGGACTATACCGAAAATACAGCTTCGATATCGTTATATCGCCCGTGAACGACTCCGGTCTTTTTTTTCCGCCGCCGTATTCCTCACATTCCGCTTCAAGCACGGGCTTTACGAGCGCATACGAGGAACGGAACGCAGCTATCGTTTGAATTATCACCGCCGCGCCCGCGCTTGCGGCTATATATGCGCCGTATGCGGACGAAAACGCGATATAGTCCGATGCGGCAAGCCTTGCGCCGAACAGGAATATCACCGCTGCGGCACATATCCTTACGAGTCTGTAAACAACAGCCGAATATTTAAGCAAAAACGGTTTTTTCTCATGTCTTGCCGCGTCAAGATAACGCTCACTCCAACGGCGAAATATCCGCGCTTCCGCGCCATTCAGCTTTATCTGCTCGATACCCGAAAACAGCTCATAGCAAAAGCCCGACATCTTGGAAAGAGACTTTGAGCAGCCGCTGAGCCAGCGCGAGTTCATCACGCCCTCGGCCGTCATCAATGCGGCAAGCAGCACGGATATGAGCAGCACCCACCACAGCAGCTGAGGCGCGTATATGCGTATCTGTATAAGATAGACAAGCGAGAGCGCCATACCGATGCAAGCCGTGATGCCGCGCACCGAAACTATCCTGGTTATGTCCGAAAACTCCGTTATCATATTTGCAAGCTCACCGGCGCGCGCACTTTTGAAAAACTCCGGTCTTAAAGAGAGCAGTCGAGAGAATATCGCCCCCTGTACATACACACCGCAGCGAAGCATCGTGTTCGTAAGAATAAGCGACTGCAAAAACCCCAGCACCGCCGATGTAAGTACCGCCGACAGCATAAGCGCCGCGGCAGCTGTTATACCGCCCGCATCGCCGGCAGGGACGATATGCGCGAAGATGAAGCTTGTTACCCACGGCAGCAGCATTCCCGCCAGCGCTGCCAATATTGAAGCTGCAGCCACAGCAAGCATGTCCTTTTTCGAGCAGCACTTTATCATAAACGCTATGAGCGCGCCCATGCCGAGTTTCCCGGGCGGCATACATTTATAAAAGCACACCGCGCTGTTCGTAAAAAGCCTTGCTTTATCGGCTGTTATTTTTATCTTTTTACCATTATCGATATATTTGCACCCGCCACCCGGCAATGGTATGACAGCTTTCCACATCCCGTCCGTTGTTTTTACAAGCATCGGCAGGGCACACGTCAGATACCAATCCGCGTCAAGCTCAGTATACCGAGTTTTTATGTAAAGCTTTTCTTCTATGTATCTGAGCTGCTCCGAAAGAGGGAGAGCTGCGTCCACGTGCTCACGCTCGTTAAGGAATCTCAGCACGGCATTTATCCCGTCATGGTCGGTCTTGTCTCCGAGAGCCGCGTTTATATTCTCATATGCGCGGGCGGCGGCTTTGCGGTTTTTTACCCTTATACGTTCATTTTGTTCACGAGCATCCATACTATCCCACACTCCTTACAAGTGCGCTGTACACTCCGTTTTTTGCCATGAGTTCCTCGTGTGTTCCGTGCTCGGCAATATGCCCGCTTTCCATGACGATTATCTCATCGCTGTCCATTATCGCCGAGAGCCTGTGCGCCACGACTATCAGCGTTATGCCCAAAGCTTTGATATTTCTCATAACGCGCTCCTCGGTATCAGCATCGAGCGCGCTCGTTGCTTCGTCCAGTATCAGGACCGACGGCCTTTTCACCAACGCCCGCGCTATCTCTATTCTCTGTCGCTGCCCGCCGGAGAAATTCACGCCGTTTTCCAAAACTCTCTCTCTGTAGCCGTTATGCCGGCTTATTATCTCATCATGTATGCACGCCGCCTTCGCTGCCGCGACCACATCGTCATACGGTATATCAGTATCCCACATGGTGATGTTATCAAGCACCGTCCCCTCAAACAGCCGGATATTCTGGCTCACCGATGCAATATGCGAATAGAAATAGTGACGGTCAAGCTCATTTCGCGCCGCTCCGTTAAAGGTGACGACACCGCCTTGTTCGCCGTACAGGCCCGCTATTATCTTCGCAATAGTGGATTTGCCGCTGCCGCTGCCGCCCGTTATCGCAACACAGCCGCCCTTATTTACAGTAAGGTCAAAACCGTCTATAAGCGGCGGCTCAAGCGGCGAATATCCGAACCGCACATCTTTTAGCTCCACAGCTCCGTTCATATCCTTTGTCTGTTCCTTGTCCTCATCAAGGAATTTCCCGTCCTCGCCGTAGCGCATGACATCGTCCGTTCTCGCCGCCTGCCCCTTGAGCGTTTGCAGCTCCGTGCCGGCGTTTACAATGTTTCCGACAGGCTCAAGCATAGCTGCAGCAAGAGCCTGCGCCGCTATTAGCATGCCTGTGCTCAGCGAGCCGGAGAGTATGCGCCACACTCCCGCTATAAGCACTGTGCCGGCGCAGAACGCATTTAAGAATGAAAACAGCGCGCTCATCGTGACTGCCGTCTTATCAGCGTTGGTCTTGGTGTTCACAGTCTGTGTGCCCGCCGCCATGAGCCTTGAGAGCATCGCTTCCTCCGCACCGCAGGACTTCACTGTTTCTATTATATCTATCGTCCTTGATACATCGCCCTGCAGGGCGCCTATATCGCGGCTGTAGGAGCGCAGCTCTTCGCCGTGCTTTTTCGAGCTTATTAGCATCGCCGCGATATTCGCCGCAGCGGTGAGCAGTCCTATAATCGCTATGTACACGTCAAATACGAATATAAGCGTCAGATACACCGCCGCCTGCAGGATATATCCGGGTACGGGCGAAAGCATACGGAAGATATCTATGCCCATGCGCATATTGGCGTTTTGCCTGTTCGCAAGGTCGCCTTCGCTGCGCTGCGCAAAAAACTCTACCGGCAGACGCAGTATACGGCGTATAAAGCCGGAATTTATCATCAGATTCAGCCGCATACCGAGCCTGTACCGCGCGCTCTCGTTTAATACCGCTGATGCCGCGGCTATAAGCCCGGCACAAAGCAGTGTTTGAAGCACTATCCTTAGATTTTGCAAATTGCCGCCTATCAATATCCTGTCGATAAAAACAGAGTTGAGGAACAGCACTGCCATATTCCCTATAAGAGCACACAGCTCAAGTAGTGTAAAATATATCATGTACGGCAAAAATGCCTTCGCGCAGCTGCGTATATGTCCCGCCGTTTTTTTCGCGCCGCTGTCTTTTTCAAACTTTTCCGTTGGAGTGAACTCCATAGCCACGCCCGTGAATGAGCGAGAAAACTCGTCCATCCCGACCGTTCTCATGCCGTAAGCCGGATCCGCTATCACAGCACCCTTTTTATTAAAGCCGCAAAGCACAAGGAAGTGATCCATATTCCAATGTATTATGGCGGGAGTTTGCAGACTCTTTGCGCCCTCGACGTCGGCGCGGAATGCTCTCGGCTTAAGTCCGTGGAACATAGCCACATTGGCGATATTTTTCGCGTTAACGCCGTTTCGTGATACACCGCACTCTCGACGCAGCTCTTCAAGCATCACGGACTTGCCGTAATATCCGAGGATCATCGCAAGCGACGCCGCGCCGCATTCCGTTGCCTCCATCTGCAAAACGGGTCGTACTTTTTTTACCTTATCCATAGAGCGCCCTCCTAAAACAGCCATTCATACGGCCGGCATTCCTCTACCACAATATCGGCGGTGCAGACCGTGCCCATTGCGACGTCTATGCTGCCGCTTGACGGGTTCGACCATTTCAGGCCGCTCTGCGCAGTCATATCAGGTATAAGGGTTATTTCTATCCGCACATAACTCCTCGTATCGTCAAGAGGTCCCGCAAGCAGCTCGCCGCTCGTTTCACGCACGCTTTGACCTGTGACCGGATACGGCGCTATTTCGGAAATATACGCCCGTATGTATCCGTATTCATCCCTCGGCGCAAAATCCGGCATCACCTGAACATCCATACCGAGTGTTACAAAGCCGCTGCTGTCCGAAGGGATAAACGCTGTAAGCATTCTGTTGTTGCCGCTCTCATCGTACGGTACAACGGAGGCTACCCGAGCGCCCTCTGCCATAAAAGAATTTTCATCGGCTATATACGTCACCGCTCCGTCCACCGCGGAGCGTATCATGGAGCGGCGGTCATATTCGTCGTACAAGCTTTGCAGCTCTGTATCGGAAATGCCGTTCTGTCTGCCGGTCTCTATCGCGGCTAAAATATCCTCCTGCGGGATGACCGCTAAAATATCTCCGGCTTTTACCGTGTCCCCCTCCGAAACGACGGCCTTTGACAGTGTCCCGCCATAGACAGTATATACGTCTCCGTTATTTTGGGCCGGCCATATCGCCCCGCTCACCGTCACTGTCTCGTATATCGTACCCAAAAAGAGCCAGAAAGCGAATGCCGCAGCACAAAGAGCAAGAAGCGCGGTAAACACAGCTGTTTTTACGCTTACTGCGCGGACAGCGCTTTTCATTCCCGAGCTTGACGAAAAATTTTCGACAGCTTCTTTTCTGAACAGCTCCATTACCTCACCTCATCCCTTAAAAGATAGTCTTCGGCATATCCCTCCGCGTCAAAAACAGTGTATACCCTGTCCTTTTCCGCAAGCTTTCCGTTGTCTGAAAAACTCAGGTCTTGGAACAGCCCCGAATATCCTCTTTCGTGAAGTGACTCGGCGATCCTGCGCGGCTCTGCCGTGTTTGCATTTGTAGCCGTGTCCGCTATCATTCTTACCGCGTTATAGCCTTGTATATACCACAGATCAAGCTCTTCGCCGGTCTCCGCGGTGTATTCTTCCGTGAATTTTATATATCTGTCCATCTCTTCGTTTGTCTCAATATTGAATATAAATTCATTCGCCATTATAAAGCCGTTCATTGCGGCTGTCAGCTCCGCATCGTTCAGCGTTATATCCGTGTTGTCAAATGCCGTGTCGCCCGCGCATACCATGGAGGGAAAACGTCGTTTTATTTGGCGCAGCAATTCAAAGCCCTCTTCGTTTTCGGCAAATATAACCACACCTTCAACGCCTAAGTTCTCCCAACGGCTGTATATCCCGTCAATATTGTTCTCAAGCTCATATATGTTTACACAGTCAATAATCTTGATACCGTCATCAGCATCGTACTGTAAAAAGCCGTTCATTTCGGACTGTTCAAATTCCCCGCCCGCCGTGCATACAGCCCAGCGTTTGACAGGAGTCTCCGATGCCGCACGGCGCAGGATCTCTCCGACCGTCTGTCCCGAATTGCACATGGAAAATACCGTACTGTAGTGATTATCATCAAACACGCTGTCGTAAAGGAAAAACGGTACGACAAATATTTTACCCGCGCTGTCAAAAACATGCGCAGCTGTCTTGTTCAGCTCCATGTCTGCCGCGCCTATGACCGCCGTAACGTCCTCGTCAGCTGCCAGCATGTCCACTATCGCGGCTCCCTCATCATAGCTGCCGTCATAGTTGTAAAATTCATATTCGATATTGAAACCGCTTTCCTCATATTCCGAGCGTGCGTCCTCCGCAGCCTTTTCGGTCCCGTCCTTATAGCCGGGGTACAGATCCGCCTCATTGCCTATGACCGCGATAGTGACGGTGTCCTGTTCCGGTCCTGCGCAGCCCGCAAATGACAGGACCAGCGCTGACATCACAGCTGCGGAAACGATCTGTTTAAAACTCATATCTTCACTCCTTTGGCCGGTTGGGAATCTTTACGGCATATATTCTTTACAAAGCGGCTCCATGCCCTCAAGACTGTTCCAGAGCATATACACATCAGGGATATTTTCCGTATCTATATAATTGGTCCCTGTACTAAGCTCTGTTTCAGTTATATGCACATCCTTTAAACCGCCGTCAACCGTCTCTGATTTCTCTATCAGCGCCGCGCCGCGGTCAGTCGGTGAATATATGCTTATGAAGCCGTCCCCGAGCCCCGTAATACGCGTCTCATTACATACGCTTGAATCGGAGCCGAACATTCTGCCGTGTTCATCACCGTGTATGTCATACAGATATTCTTCATCGTCAAATATCGAGTCAGCATTTGTTGCCGTCCATTCCGAGCCGTCTGTCGAATAGACTACCTTACCACCGTCATTTTTGACGTACACTCCCTCAAGGACTATCGGGGAGAGCTCGGTAAAATACGATGCATTGCTTACGGTATTGAAATAATACCATGCAGCGGTCCCGTCGGGATAGCTGACAAAGACCTCGTCACTGTCGGCATTTACCGTAACATTGTCTACAGCCGCAGTCTCGTCCGCTTCGGTAATACAGCTGCCGTAAACGTTGATATTTCCGCTGAGGTCGACGCCGCCGTTCTTTACGGCAAGACATCCTATCATATCCGTATCGCCAAGAGAGGTCACCGCACCTCCGCCGCTTGACGATGCCGAATTGTCAGCAAAAGTCGAATATATGATCGCGGCATCGCCGCTGTCGTTATATACCGCACCGCCGTTTGAGCTGTTACCGATAAAAGTGCAGTTTAGCATATCGAGTTTTGCATCGCCGGTGATCCCGACAGCTCCGCCGTAGCCCGACGTGTTGTCTCTGAAACTGCAGTTTTTAAGTACCATGCTGCCGCCGTCGGAATACACCGCGCCGCCCGAAAGCCCGCTTTCGCTGTATGAAAACATACACTGCTCTGCATATACAGTGCCTCCGAGATTTTCTACAGCGCCGCCGAAATCATCGCTGCGGCCGGAATGCAGACAGAGTGAGATCAAGCTCAATTCGCCGGTCTCTGTCACCTTGAATAATTGATTTTGCTCATAGCCATATACAAAGGCAGCGATCCTGTCTGCCCCTGACGGAGAATATGCACCGTCAATGAATACAGGACCGTCTATCGTTATGGGAGAATCTACGTATAAAATGCCTATGTTGTCCGCAAGAGTGATTTTAGCACTGCTGCCGCCGCAGCTCATTAGATAGTCGACTGCTTCTCTGAGAGATATATCTCCGTCATAAGGATCGGTCACGTCGTATGCCGTGGTCACCTCATATGAAATGTTTTCCTCTATATACAATGTGCCAAGATATAAATCTGAGCTCCCGAAGTCCCCTTCGGCCAACGCTATTATACTATATGTTCCCGAAAGCTCACCGTCCCATGAGTCAAAGCTTATCACATCACTTGTTTCTCCGTATTCGAGCGGAGCTCCGTCCATGCGGTAAAGCTCAATTCTTTCGCCGTTTCTCTCCGCGTATACCGCAGCTTCAAACTGAACCGCTCCGCCGTCGTACGTAGAGCTGTTTCGGACTCTGAATGCAATCGACTCTCCCTCTGCCAACGCTTTCGCGCCGTTTTCGAGCGGTGTAAGCTCTGTTGTACATGTATCATCCAAAATGATCTCAGCAGCGGTATAGTACAATTTCACTTCATTGGAATATAGATTCATCACCGGACTGCCGTCGTGCCTGATCCGGAGCCGGAACCTCACTCTTTCGCCCCGCGCATATACACTACAGCTTTCGGGCGGAACATCCGAGTCCGCCATAAGCGAAACCGCCCCCACAGGCTCATCTTCACCTGTAAAAGACTGTTCCCATGCGCTCCAGCTTCCGTCCTTGTAATACGACTGCATAAGCGTGTATTCAGTGCCCTCCGGCAGACCCAGCTCATAAAGTCCTTCATATGTAATGAAAGCCCTCGCCTCTCCGTTCGTAAACGAGCCTACCTCCGCGCTCATAACAGCCTGTGACATGTCAGTATCTGCTTCGATAACAGCGAGCTCATACTCTGTCGTATTATTGTAGTAATACGCCTCCTGTATCGTTTTTTCCGGGTTCAAGCTTAACGTCACCGTATATTCTCCGGGCGAAAGTCCTTCAACGGATAATTTTGATGTCTTTGATGCATCTGCATTGCCGAACGGCGCTATAGCTCCGGAATACGTGCCGCTTCCGTTCCATACTGGAACGCCGGAACTGTCCGTGATCTCTGCGTTATAAGAAATTTCGCCCTCCCAGTATAGGTCTGCAAGATTTTCTATAACTGGCGTTATGTATATCGTATCGCCCGCGGCAAAGTTATGTGCCTCAAGCTCGGTGTCATACGCGTCATTTGAAACATTGACCTGCCAGAAATGCAGATCCGGATTGTCAAACTTGTCAAGTGTCGCATCTGGGTCAGTCTCGTACGACACTTCTTCATTGTATGGGGATAAGAGATAGATGCTTTCCAGAACGCCTGCACTGTCACAATAATCTGCAAAGCGCCAGCTGTCATAGCCGTTTTCAGTGTACGGCTCCATGTTCAGCACATGCAGCTTGTTCGGAGCCGTACGCCGGTCCGTGTCAGACGGCATATCCGAATCGGAATCGGAAACGATAAGCGCCTTATAGTACCTGCTGTCTTGTTCCGTGAGATCTTTATCGCAGATATAGCCCCATAACGTAATAGCATGTCCGCCGCTCCTTATACCGCTTTCATCTATCCATCCCAATGCGATCCCGGCGCCGCTGCCGTTCTCAAGCCCGGTGATCGCTGTGTTCATATTTTCATGCGTATATTCTATATCCGCGATTTCCATGACATCCCAAGATGAATACTGTGTTAAATATCCGCCGCTGCTGCCATAATCCTTGACAACGGACCAGCCGTCGAGCGACTGAGCCGGATAGGTCCCGTTAAAAAACCAATCCAGACCATAAAGCTGCGCGGAACCAAAATCAGTGAAATGGTCTATGAAATCTTCAAATATATCGTCCGTGCTGCTGAACCCTGCTTTTGCGCCCCAGCCGGTATAGTGCAGCACGTTTGCCGCCGATGCCGCCCAGCACAGCTCGTCATCTCCATCCGACGGCATGTTTGTTTTTTCTGTATCTATAAATCCGAGCGCCTCCATTTCGAAGACCGTGCCTTCAAGCACCGCCGAAGTGAGCTCTCTCTGTACCATATCGAGATACGCGGGAGAAAGACCCGTTATAAATGCCTCTGTGCCGTCCTCCGCAGAAACAGTGAAGCGTGTGCTATAATAGCCGTTCTGCACCGGCACATCGTCACTGCTCAGAAATACGCTGCCCTTCGGGATTATATCATTAAGTTCTGTTTTCATAAGACTTACGCCGTTTTGGAACAGCTCGTACGACGCGATCTTATCCGCCGAGGCGCACTCCTCGATACTGTCGGCATCGATAACTCCCGAAAGAGAATGTGTCTCTCCCTCGGTATCAGTTATGACCGTATAAAACCCATCCGCATACTCAGTCTCAATATCCGCAAATATATCACCGGAATATGCTGAACCGGTAAGAGTGTTTACTCCGCAGAAAGCTGCAAGCGCAGCTGTCAGACACAATGTGATTTTAAATGATTTCATTTCCATGATATTCCTCCTTAATCGTTATGTTTCTAAATGATCATGGCCTATTATAATTATACCACTAACAAACGCTGATGTCACTCACGGTTCATCACAAAAAGCGACAGTTTATCACAAAACCATTGTAACGGAACACAATTTGTAGTATAATATTACTTACAGAATACACATAAGAGGTTGCCTACTATGAATTTAGCTATTTGCGATGATAACGATAAAGACCGCGAGCATATCAGAGAGCTTTTGCTCCGCTATCTCAAGCAGCATGATATCACAGCACGGATCTATACATTCAGTTCGGGTGAGGAATTTTTAATCTCGTCCGGTATAACATTCGATGCTGTTTTTATGGATATATTCATGGTTTCCATAAATGGTCTGGAGACCGCAAAATTATATCCTGACAAAAAATGCCGTTTTATATTCACCACCACGAGTCCGGATTTCGCGTTGAACGCATTCTCCGTAAATGTGGTGCATTATCTCTTAAAGCCTGTGACCTATGAGGGTGTTGCGGAAGCAATGCAGCGGTGTTTTCCGTCTTTATCGGCGCCGGGACCCGTTATACACATCAAGCAAAAACGGCTTACAGTGCCTATATATCAAAACGAGATCATTCACGTTGAAGTATTCGGAAACAACCTTGTAATACACACCAACCAAAAGGATATTGATGTGCGCATGCCGCTGAAAACATTTTACGAGCAGCTGGACAGTTCTATTTTTATGCGTCCTCAGCGAAGTCATATAATAAACATGAACTACATTGAAGAAATTGCCGCTGACAGTATACGTCTGCCCAATGATGTAGTGATCTATGTAAGCAGAGAGCAGATGGCTGATATCAGGAAAAAATACGAAATATTCCTGTTTAATAAAATACGAGAGGAGAACGAGCTGTAATGAATATCACAATAGACCTTGTACGTTTATTTGCAGGTTTTTTTCTGCAGATATTTCCGTCCGCATATCTTTGCACACTCCCGTTTAAGGGCAATATGCGCACGCGTCATCCTCAGGCGCTTACTTATTCAATTATCATCGGTATGGCGCTCATTTTCAGTATAGCCGGCACAGCAGCAAAATGCTTCTACGGCGTTTCCGATACCACCTTTAATATAAGCAACACTGTCTTTATGATTTTGTTTGCGGTATGTGTTATATATTTCTGCGTTATAGTAAAAGCCCCCGCGGCCAAGAAGCTGTTTGTTATATGCTTTGTTGCGATCTTTGCTTTTTTTATCTCGCTTGTGACCTCGGTCATATGGGACAGGTTCGGCGTAAGACTTTTCGGGCCGGGATATATAGATGATGACCCCTACAGCGTTGGTTATACAGTCTTTCTTCTGCTCTTTACAAGTGTAGTGTTTCCTTTGGCTTATTATATAACAAAAAAATATGTTATCCCTATGCTTGAAGTGCTGGATAATACAGAGCTTGCGTATGTAGCTGCGATGTCGGTACTTATGCTTTTACTGCTTTCTTTCGGTTTCGCAGTTACAAGGACCGAACTCATAGAGGCATCCGCATCTGTGTTCATTTGTCTTGTGCTCTGTATCGCAGTCGGCAGCGTTTATACAGTGAGCTTCATCTTTGTTCGAAAGCTCAAGGAACAGCAGCAGCTGCGAATAGATGTTCTCAGAGCTGAGCATACCAACAATATGGCTCAGGAGCAGTATAAGCATATATGCGAAAATATAGAATCACAGCGTCAGCTGCGCCATAACTTTAGGCAGCAGCTCATAACGCTGCGGGGACTCTGCGATGAGCAGCCTGAAAAGGTGCAGGAATACCTTGCGGAATATATAAATCACATACCAGAATATTCCATAACTCCCGTTTGTACAAATGCTGTACTCAACTCTATAATAAGCTATTACAAATCGACCGCCGAGACAGAAGGATTCACCTTCAAATGCAATGTAAAGCTCCCGGCTGTTATGAACGTACCCGATTACGACCTTGTTACTATATTGGGGAATCTTCTTGAAAACGCCCTCGATGCCGGCAGACTGCTCCCAAAAGATAAGCGTCTGATCATCGTCAATATTGGGTATTCTCATAAAATGCTGGGCATTACTGTTGACAACAGCTTTGACGGTACTCTGCTTACCGAGAACGGTAACTTTATCTCAACCAAACACGATCATGACGCGCTCGGACTTAAAAGCGTAAAGAATATTGCCGATAAATACAATGGCAGTGCTTCCTTCGAAAGCCGCGGCGGGATGTTTTATTCCGCAGTAATGTTGACGAACAATTCCCGACAGTGAATGGAGTAAGTTTATAAAAGGCCGCAAAATCGCTGTGTATAACTTATTGCTGCTGTTTTTCAATGTGCATTGTTTATTATATCTATCTTTATGCTTTATCCATATGGTTTTATAAAGGTATTATACCATACATATTGAATAAATGCAAGCCCTGATATTACTTATATATAGTATTATGCTGTGTGTATCAAGTTATAATTTGTCTCTGCATATTTTATAATATATACAATAAACTGTCTAAAGGAGTATTTGTATATGAGTAAAGCAGAGAACAGAAATGATGTAAATATAAAGATCGGCGAAAGAATACGCCATTACAGAACAAAAGCCAATTTGACGCAAGATGAATTATCTGAGCGGATAGGTATTTCACAAAAGCATCTATCAAGAATAGAAAGCGGTTATCACAATTCTCATTTCGTCACAATTATGGAGATAGCAAAAGCCCTGAACGTGCCGATAGATGTATTTGCTGAGGACTTAGGAGAAAACGCTAATGCGGAATTGATAAATATAATTGTGTCGGAAATAGGCGATATGAGCAGCGGTCAATTGAAAATGATAAGAGACAATGTGAATGTTATCAAAAACTACGATGTGCGTTAAAAGTGGAACATTAGAACCCGTATTTCAAGAGCAGCCATGTAATTATATTAATGGGACTGCGTTGGGAGGCAATTGATTTCAAAAATAATACTTTGAAAATCAATCATACAATAGTTGCAAATGGCAGTCTGATAGTTGCGAAGGACAGCACAAAAACAAAATCCAGCAACAGACAATATGTTATGCCGGCAGATGTAAGAAATATGCTGCTCGCACTTCGTGAAAAACAGGCTGAAAATAAAAAGCTTTTTGGCAAAAAATACATAGACATAGGATATGTATTTGTAAAGGAGGATGGGAGCGAATATTATCCCAAGTATCCTCAACAGGAATTGCTAAAAATGATCAAGCGAGAACATCTCCCTCATAAGACGTTTCATGCTTTAAGACATGGCTGCGTTACAGCCATGTTGGACAGAGCGCAGACAATGAAAGACGTATCCGAATGGGTAGGTCATTCAAGCATAAAGATAACAATGGATCTGTATGCGCATATCGATAAAAAGCGTAAAGCTGAAACAGCTAAAGCAATGGAAGGTCTGTTAGATTGATATAAAAACCTATGATTTGATAAAAAGTGACTTAAACCACGAAATTATTTATTTCAAAAAAGTATAGAACAAAGTATAGAACAAGCCGCTTTGAAGAGCCTGCGAAAAAAAGTCTGTAAATTTGAAGCCTTCTGTGGTAGAATATAATTAAACCACAGGAGGCGTTTTTTATGGCAAGAAGAAGAAAATTAACAGAAGGAAAGAAAAACATCATCGCAGGTCTGATAGAAGAGTATGATATCAAGACTGCCAATGATATTCAGGAAGCTTTAAAGGATCTGTTGGGCGGTACGATCCAAGAGATGCTTGAAGCGGAGCTGAATGAACATTTGGGTTATGAAAGCTACGAACGAAGCGACAATCCCGATTATCGCAATGGCACTAAGCCTAAGAAACTTAAGAGTTCATACGGTGAAATCCCTATTGATGTTCCTCAAGACAG
>DVLU01000078.1 GCA_018715365.1 Candidatus Ornithomonoglobus intestinigallinarum
TATTCTGTTTTTGAACCTCTGCGAGCTCAAACAGCAATTTTCTCATTTCGGCTGATTTTACAATGCGCTGAAACGATATATTATCTATGCTTATTCCGTTGGAAACGCAAAAATCATTATTTATCAAAAATGCATATTGTTCTATGTGTGAATTTACCGCAGGATTTACGTTATGAATGCTGTACGGATGGACTATCGCAATGTCGCCTGCGGAAAGCGGTATGCTTTCGCAGTCGTAATAAAGATTTCCGCTTCCGTCCACGATGAGTAAAAGCTCAATGTCGCTGTGCCAGTTGAGACGCTCTGTGGTATCCGTCAGGTTTTGATGATAAAAAGTCAAAACGGACGATGAATTATTTAATTCATAAACAACATTATTATCCATATCAATGCCTCCTCGCGGTTTTGGAATAAAACGTATCAATATTTTATAAACACGTGGCAATATCGTGTATTGCCGCTTGCCGATTATAATTATATAATATACATATAAAAAAGTCAAGATGTTAATATCGGTTTATTAAAAAATTACAATAATTGTTGAAGTAAAATTGGAAATATGGTTTTCCGTGCCGTGGAAACGGCCGCATATGATATGGATTTTTGTGTATATTTCGTGTTTATATTGTACCATCGTACCGCTGTGACATAATTTCATAAAGTCAATATGTTTGGTGAAACACACATTATATAAAAAACAAAATAAACAAAAGGAGGCAAAAAAATGAAGAAAGCAGTTGTGGCGGCTGCCGCTGTATTGACGCTTGCCGCAAACATTCCGGCTTATGCCGACGTCAGCTATGATGAGGAACAACACGCGATTATCGGCGGAGCCGCGGGCTATCAAACCGTTTTTGTTCAGAAGGCAAATGAGGTTTACAGTCCGAAAAACATTTTGTATGTGGGCGAAAACAGCAGCGGCTTTAATGCGGCGGCGGAGTTTATGCTGAAAGAAGCGGCCGAAGCCGGTGATTACATTGTACGTTATACCGCAAAAGCGCAGGTTGATTTCTATGCTCTCATAAAACTTAATTAAGCGCTCCTGCCATTCTCCGCCAGAGCGGTTTTTGGCGGCGTGTCCGCTTTATGCGGGCACGCGTGCTTTCGTTTTTTTGGAAATAAAAACATATCAATATTTTATAAATGTATAGCAATATCCTGTATTGTTAAGCGTTGATTTAAATTATATAATATACATATAAAAGAAAGTGAACAGCGAAAGGTTTTTATAAAATTTGCTGTATGTTTTATGTAAAAAAACGTATACCAAGTGTAAAATTCAAGCTTTGCTTTATATGTATTTATGATGCGGATATAAAAATAATGTAAATATATCATAAAACATTTACATTTATTCCGCAGCGCTGTATAAAGTAATTGCCGCATCGATTGGATACGGTCGGAAAAGGGGCGTTAAAAATGAAAGTAACTTTTTTGGGGACAAGCCACGGGCTTCCGGAAAAAGAGCGTATGTGCACATGCACGATGCTTGAAACCGAAGGGAAAACATACATAGTGGATATGGGGGCGCCGTTTGCGGATATTGCGGCAAGACGCGGTATTTCATATGAAAACATCAAGTCGGTGTTTATCACACATCCTCATCCGGATCATTACGCGGGTCTGATAGTATTTCTGGGGATTGCAAAATGGCACCGCCGTGAAAGTACGGTTCAGGTGTGGCTGCCCGATAAAATGCTTGTAAACGGCCTTGCACCGATACTTGACGCAAGCCCTGAGTCATCAAATATGAAAATAGGGACTCACCTTTACGGCGAAGGCTTGTTTTATGACGACGGTACTCTGAAGGTTGAAGCTTTGCCGAATGACCACATGAAGAACGTCGGGAACAAATCCTACGGGTTTAAAATAACCGCGGGAACAAAAAAGCTGCTGTTTACGGGCGACCTTACGGCAGATATGCACGATTTTCCGCAGGCGGCATTTAAAGATGAATATGATCTTGTTGTAACCGAATGCGCTCATGCCGCACCGCAGACTCTTGAATCAAAGCTTTCAAATATAAAAACAAAGCTGTGCTTTATAAATCATATATATCCGTTTGAAAAAATGGATTATCTCGGAGCGCTTGACGGTAAATTCGGCTACAAAATAGTCATTGGCAAAGATTTTGATACGGTTGAAATATAATTAAAATAAAACTAAAGGCAAATGAGGAGATGAACTGTTGCTATGAACACCAAAAAAATATTAAGATATGTTGTTTGCGCGGCGGCAGCCGCAGCGGCTATGGGCGGCGCGGCAAGCGCGCAGGTAACTCTTAACACAACCGGCATACAGGAGGGCGTTGTTACGCTTTCCGGAACGGCTGACGGAGACTTTGTTACTTACAAAGTGTATAAGGCGGGTGAAGAACCCGATAAAGACGGTATGGCGGCTTTCGGCGAAATAAAAACCGATGCCTCGGGTGCGTTTTCTCTTGCCTTTGAGCTTGGAGAAAGCGGAACGTTTGAGGCCGTGCTCTATGACGGCAGCGAATATAAAACGATCGAATTGGAATTTGCCGATGCGCAGAGCAGGGCTGATTTTATCGAACGGTTAAACAGCGTGCTTTCCGATCCGTCAGCAGTGCTTGCGCTGCTTAACGATGAGCAAAACAGCGCTGTGTTAAATACAATAGGCGTGCCGGCAGACACATTCGGAGCGTATCCCGCAGCGCTGCAAAGCAAAATATGCGAAAGGATTTCTTCCGACAATGCGGGAAGCACACTTACGGAGAATACATTTTTGTCATCATACAGAGAAGCGGCAGCTTGTGAAAGCATGAATTACGATGCGTCGGAATACGCCGAAGCGGTGCTTGCCGAAATGAATTTCGAATACGAAGGCGAAAAATACGGCGATATTAAAGACGCGGATAAAAAAGCTTTTGTAATCGAAGCGTTTGAAAAGAACGCGCCGTACGACACGCTTGACGAAATGAGCGGGACATATAAGAAGATAAATATACTTAATATAATAAACAATACGCGGACCGTATCGATTGCAAGCACGCTGAAACAGTATGCCGATGATTTGGGTATATCCTCCGAGAAGGCATATACCGATTATGTAAACAAAAGAAATTCAACAGCCGACAGGACGGTGGTTGAAAGGCTGTCGTCAGCACCGGCCATGACCGCAGACGCACTGCTCGATATTTTGGAAAGCTCGGTTGCCGGCTCAAGCGGCAATACCGGCGGCGGAGGCACCGGCGGCGGAGGAAGCTCAAGGCCGAGCGGCGGCGGTGGCGGCGGAATATCGTCACCCGGCGGCACGGTACCCGGTATAATAACGGGCGGCGGCACAAACAATAACAATCCCGGCGAAGATCCGGGTGAGGGCGAAGAACAGCCCGCGGCGTTCAGCGACGTTTCCGAAGGACATTGGGCGTATTCACAGATAATGTCACTCAAAAACAGCGGAATAATAAACGGTTATGACGACGGCACGTTCCGCCCCGATGCAAGCGTTACGCGTGAAGAGTTTGTCAAGATGATAGTTGCGGCTCTCGGACTTGATACGGAAAACGCGTCAAGCCATTTTTACGACGTTTTTGACAGCGACTGGTTCTATCCGTATTTGAGCGCGGCGTTTGAAAACGGTATAGTAACGGGCGATAATAACGGATTGTTCGGCGTGAAAGCAAATATTACACGGCAGGACGCCGTTGTTATAGCATACCGTTCAATAATGCTTAAGGGCGCGGAGATAGAACAGCAGCGTGAATACCAAAGCTTTACTGATGAAGGTTCAATATCCGATTATGCAAAAGACGCCGTAAGATCGATGTTCTGCGGCGGTAAGATAAACGGTATGCCGGACGGCAGCTTTGCGCCGTTTGCCTCATGCACCCGCGCCGAGGCGGCAATAATAATCGGATCGGTTTTGTAAAAATACAGGGAGGTTATTATGCGTACAAAAATATTAACTCTTATATGCAGCTTATGCTTGATGGTAAGCGGCATCGGCTTTGGAGCGAACGCGGCAGAGCCGCTGCCCGAGGCGCAGACGGAGCTTGAAATATTAAAGTCCTTGGGCATAGTAAACGGTTATGAAGACAAAGAAACGGAAAATAACTCGGTTATGAGCAAATGCACGTTTGTCAATTTTTTGCTGAATATAACGGACGGCGGACGTTACGGCTCAACCTATGACCCCGAAGCAATAGAACAGGCCAAGCAGCGCGGAATACTTGCACAGTCGTCGGTGGTATCGGCCGATCAGCCGCTTATCTACGAGGAAGCAATGAAAATGGCAGTGGTGCTGCTCGGTTACGGCGAAATAAGCGAAAACAACGGAGGCTATCCCGGCGGGTATCTGAGCCGCGCATCGGAGCTGAGACTTACGGAAGGCGTTTCGCCGAGCGGGGAAATAAAAAATTATGAGGCATACCGTATATTGCTTAACGTGACGGAAGCGCCGATAATGCTTAAAACGTTCCCGAACGGCGATTATCAAATAGACAACGGCACAAACCTTCTTGAATACTACAGGGACATATATAAAATAGAAGGCGTTGTTACCGCAAACAGAGTAAGCGGCCTTTACGACACGGCTGCGGCGGGACCCGACAGCGTAAAAATAGAATCGGATACATATCTTGATCCGGACGGGCTGCTCAGCAGCTGTCTCGGCTACAGAATAAAAGGCTATGCCCGCAAAGGTGAGCTTGATACTTATACGGTAATAAGCGGCGGCATTGACGAAAGAGTAACTGTTACGGAAATAGATACAAGCAGTATAACCGACATATCTGATGACTGCCGGACATTTGAATACTGCCCCGACAAATCGTCGTCGAAAACCGTAAAAGCCGAAGCGGCCGCATCGGCGTCGCTGCTGTACAACGGCGTGGTATCGCTTGATTACAACGCGGAAGATTTTAATGATGACGGAACGGTTCTGTTTATAGATAATGACAGCGACGGCAAGGCTGACGTTATAAAATTAAATGTCTACAAAACAATGATTGTTTCCTCCGTGTCGTCGGGAACGAGAACGATAAACAATGAGTTTTCGTATGAAGGCGCGCTTGCAAAGCTGAATGTCGGCGATATTGAAGCAAACAATTACGAAGTGCGTTTTTATAAAGACGGCGCGCTCGTTGATTTCGGCGCCGTTGCGGCCGGAGATGTGCTTAGCGTCTACAGCCCGCATGAAGGCTATGAAGGCGACGTTGAGGTGTACATATCAAGCCAAAAGACAACCGGCAGCGTTGACAGCGTCAGCATGAGCGATGAAACAGTCACCGTCGGCGGTACGGAATACGAGCTTGCGTCATCGTTTATAAAGGCAAATTCCTTTGACGAAGCATTTGCGGCGGATATTTCGGCCGGTGACAGATACGATGTTTACATAGACGTATACGGCAAGGTTGCGGGAATGAAATCGGTGCAGTCAAGCATGCAGTATGCGTATATGCAGAAAATATATAAAGACGAAGAGGAAATCGTATACACAAAGCTGTTCAACGTTGACGGGGAATGGAACACTTATGCCTTTGCCGACAAAGTTGCCGTAAACGGAAGCTCACGCAGACCGCTTGAAGCATTTGACGAGCTTTCAACAGGCGTTGACGGCATTGTCGGCTACGTTGTAAACGGCGAGGGCAAAATAAACAGGCTTGAGCTGCCGATGCAGTATACGGACGATATTTCAAACGCACGCTTAAATACAATAGGCGAGCAGACGGGAACGTTCAGATACAACAACACGACCTTTGACTCGAATTATTATATGACAGCCGATACAAAGGTTATATTTGTCCCCGAGGACGAGGAAATGCGCGATAACGAAAACAATTATTCGATAGGCAACAACTATTCGTTCAGATCAAACGTTTCGATAACGTACACCGGCTATTGCCGCGATGAGTTCTACTGCCTCGGCATAGTGCTTGTAAGGCAGAGCCTCAGCGATATGACGGCTGTCGATAACGAATCGTATTTTGTCCGCGACGTAAAAACCGTTTATGACGACGGCGATGTAACAAATGAAATAGTTGTGTCAAACAATACATATCTCGGGCTTTCGGTAAAAACAAGCGACAGCTCGATAGGCTCAGATATAAAAAAGGGAGACATAATAAAAATCCACGTTGATCCGTCGGGCAGGATAAACACAATAGAAAAACTGTTTGATTATGATTCCGGAGCAGTGCCGGATATGAGCGCAAATCTCTATGACTGGTCATATGTGCGCGGAACGGCGTTAAAAACGGACATTTCGGGCAGCAGATTGCTTTTAAACAGCACAAGAGAAATAGCCCTGCGTGTTCCCGATGTGCCGGTGCTTGTGTACGATACGTTTGAAAGCGATGTAAGGGGCGGCTCTCTGGGTGATATAGAGCCGGGCGACTTTATCGTTGCCGACGTTCATCAAAATAAGGTAATGACGCTCTATGTATATAAAAATATGGAATAAGCGTTATACAGGTTATTTTTGGGAAGGGGGTAGATGAAAAATCAACAGCAAGCAGAAAAAGAATGGGTAAAAAGTAAACAAGTAAAAAGCAAAGGAGTGTATCAAAAAAATGAAAAGTAAAGTTTTGGCATCATTGCTGCTGTCGGCCTCAATGTTATTCGGCTCGGCGGTGATTCCTGCGGGAGCGGCTAATTCGAAAACAAGCACAACAACGGCCGCAAACACGATAACCGGCTTTGTAAACGAGGAGCAGGGCACGCTGGAATACTCAACAGACCATGCGTACAGCGGCGAAAGATCGCTTAAGATTACAACCGACGGCGATAACACATTTGTGCTGACAGCGGATAATTATTTTATGACAAAAGATGCGGCGTTTGATATTGAGTACTATATAAACGTCGAAACGGCAGATAATATCTATGCAAGAGTAAGCTGGTTACCGGACGGCGCGGGCAACGTTAAGTTCTGGTCAAACGGCGCGCCGAACTATGAGGGGCTTCCGTCAAACGTAACGCTTGAGGAGGTATCCGGCGCGTCGGTAGGCGATGGACAGTGGTACAAGCTCACCTGCAAGGGCTTTAAGTCGGAAGGCAGTCCGAGCGATGAGCAGGGGCTTATTTCAATAACAAGCAACGGT
>DVLU01000079.1 GCA_018715365.1 Candidatus Ornithomonoglobus intestinigallinarum
TATTTTCCTTTCTCAGCTTTTTAATTTGTTATATGCGGATGTTCGTTCTCAGCTTTTCCAAAAACGCCATCGCATAGTCATTTCGCTTTTTCCGAGACATATCGCGGAAAAGAGCGTTAAATAATCAGCCGTCATCGGTGTTCACCGGCCTTTCGTTTTTTTTATGAGAAAAGATGAATTAAAAAACGCTCTGTTAAAAGCATATGGTAACAGAGCAAAATACGCAAAAATATATTAATATATTCTCATCTCGTCTATGCTGTTCTGTCCGCCCCTTCGGGCGCTCCGTTTTTCTCATCTGTATACAATGATACACGAATTTATCGGTTTTGTCAAGTATTTTTAAAAAAATATTTTCAAATTGCGGCGCGTATACGCAAAAAGCGGCGGAATACAGCATCCGCCGCTTTTAAAATATATTGTTTTTTATTTAAACCGGATTATTCCTCGGTTGCAGCTTCAGCTTCGGGAACAGCTTCTGCCTCCGCTTCGGGTGCAGCTTCTGCTTCGGGAGCAGCTTCGGGCTCAACCTCTATCGGATTCTCAACCTCTACATCGGGATCTGTAGAGTAAACGAGAGTTTCCTCCTCCTCGGGAGCCGCCTTGTCCTCCTCGGGGGCTTTTTCCTCTTCCGCGGGAGCCTGCTTTTCCGCCGCCGGAGCGATAAGCTCTCTTATGCTCAAGCTTATCTTCTTATCGTCCCAGTTTACCTCGGTTACCTTTGCTTCAACCTCTTCGCCTATTGTGAGCACGTCCTCGGGCTTTCCGATCCTTCTGTCCGCGATCTGCGAAATATGGATAAGTCCGTCAACGTTCGGGATAATCTCCGCAAATGCGCCGAACGGCAGCATTCTTACAATTTTGCATTTTACAACGTCGCCCTTGTGGATCTTTGTCTGAGCTATAACCCACGGGTTATCCTCGGTCTTTTTGTAGCCGAGCGATATTTTCTTTGTTTCGGGGTTAAGGTCCTTGATGTAAACGTCCAGCACATCGCCCTCCTTAACGACCTCGGACGGATGCTTTATCTTGTTCCACGAAAGCTCGCTTATGTGAACAAGCCCGTCCACGCCGCCGATGTCAACAAATGCACCGAAGCTTGTAAGTGACTTAACAACTCCGTTGTATCTCTTGCCAACCTCAGCCGACGCCCAGAAAGCCTCCTCGGCAGCCTTTCTCTTTTCCTCGAGAATTACTCTTACCGAGCCTATGACGCGCTTTCTTCTCTCGTCAATTTCAATAATCCTGTACTGAACTGTATTGCCAACCAAGCTTTGAAGGTCCTGTACGAATCTCTCCGATGCCTGACGCGCGGGGATAAATACCTGTGAGCCTTCAGTCTGAGCAATCAAGCCGCCCTTTACCGCCTTTATTATTTTGCCCTCCAGCGTTTCTCCGGATTCATAAGCCGCTTTGATTTTGTTCCAGCTCTCCATAGCTACCAATTTCTTTCTTGATAGAACTACTTTTCCCTCACCATCATTTACGCCGACAACGTAAACCTTGATCGTATCGCCTTCTTTTACAACATCAGACGGCTTAAGTGACGGATCATCGCTCAACTGATCGGCCGCCAATTGTCCGTTGTACTTGTAACCTCCGAGATCGACTATAACCTCGTTGCTGCGAACTTCCACGACCGTTCCGTCGATAATGTCTCCATTGCTGAGAGCCTTGCCTTCATACTGCTCAAACAGCTCCGCAAACGACTCTCCGTTTTTTAAGTTTTCACTCATAGCCTTTACTACCTCCTCGATAATACCGACAGGTGTGGAGGCGCCTGCGGTAATACCTATTTTTTTATATGTGCTTTTCTGAGGGATCTCCTCAGGCGTTTCGATATGATAGGAGTTTTTGCAGTATTGCTTTGCTATCTCAAACAGCTTTCTTGTGTTGGAGCTTTCCCGACCTCCGACCACAAGCATCATGTCCGATTCCTTCGCAAGCTCAACCGCTTCCTCCTGCCTATCTCTCGTTGCACTACATATTGTATCAAATATTAGGGTACTTTTGCAAGTTTTTTTTAAAATTTGTACCGTTTGCACAAAAATCTCTCGTTTTATTGTGGTTTGTGCCACAATACAAACGTCTTTTTTCGATAAATTTTCGTCAATTTGTTCTTTTGGGTCGTTTATTATCACCGCAGAGCCTCCGCACCACCCGTTTATGCCTATCACCTCCGGATGGTTTTTGTCGCCCACTATCACAATTTGATAGCCCTCTTTATGGTGTTTGTTTACAATTTTGTGGATTGCTGTAACAAACGGGCAGGTGAGATCCCTGTATTCTTTTCCCTCAAGCTCCTTATAAACGCTCTCCGGCACGCCGTGCGCCCTTATCACGGCCGTATAGCCCTCCGGTATGTCCGACGCCTTATCGCAGACGAGAACGCCTTTTTTTTCAAGGTCGGCTATAACCTGCGGGTTATGTATCACAGGTCCGAGAGTAGCCGTTTTTTTCCCCTCGTCAACAAGCTTATATACGTTATCGACGGCGCGCTTTACGCCGTAGCAGAAGCCTGCCGTTTTTGCCACAGTTATCATTTTTCGTATACCTCTGTATCGTGAATAAGGATATTGTCAAGCACCTTTTCGGCAAGCGCACGAAGCTCCTCCGAATCGAGCTTTTTATTGTAAAATTCGGTAAATTCAAGCGGCTTCCCGAAGGTTATGTTTATTTTTTTCATAAACCCGTATTTGCCCGAAATGCACATCGGGACTACCGGGACTTTCATTTTGTGGGCTATCATCGCAACGCCCGTCTGCGCCGTGCCGCGCGCGCCGTTTTTCATTCTGCGCCCCTGCGGGAACATCAAAAGCACATTGCCGCTTTTAAGTATCGAAAACGCGCTTTTTATCGCGCCCACGTCGCCCCTGCCGCGGCTTATAGGAAACGCTCCGAGACGCTTTATAAGCCCGCCGAAAAGCGGATTTTCAAACAGCTCCTCTTTTGCCATAAACGTAAGCTTACGCGGGCAGTAGACCGCCGCGACAACAGGGTCGAAATTGCTTTTATGGTTGACGGCAAGGATAAATGCGCCGTCGGCCGGAACATTTTCTTTTCCCGTTACTCTGACTCTGAAGGCAGCTGCGAGAACACAGTGCACAAGCACTTTTGCAAAACCGTACAGCATTTATTTTCTCCTTAAATCACTTTTTTAATCATGCCTTTTACACATTCCACAACCTCGTCAAACGTCATATCGCTCGTATCGAGCAGTATGGCGTCGTCGGCCTTTTTAAGCGGCGAAACCTCGCGTTCGCTGTCGTTTTTATCGCGTGCCATAATATCGAGCTTTACCGTTTCGAGCGTCGTGTCCATGCCCTTTTCCATAAGCTCCTTATAGCGGCGCTTTGCGCGCGACGCAACCGACGCCGTCAGAAATATTTTCACCTGGGCGTTCGGGAGCACCGTTGAGCAGATGTCGCGTCCGTCCATTATAACGTTGCCGCGCTCAGCCATATCGCGCTGCAGCTTT
The DNA here is from genome assembly GCA_018715365.1 of Candidatus Ornithomonoglobus intestinigallinarum. Lineage (GTDB taxonomy): Bacteria > Bacillota > Clostridia > UBA1381 > UBA1381 > Ornithomonoglobus_A > Ornithomonoglobus_A intestinigallinarum. Next base: position 3,479 of record DVLU01000079.1, read on the forward strand.
ACAAGGCGCGCGCGAACCTCCGGTATTTTTGCAACGGCCGAAGCCGCCTTTGTCACGTCGTTTGTGCGTATCTGGTCGGAAACATCCTCGCCGTTTAAAAATACACGCTGGCCGCGCCTGTCGTAGCTTATTTTTATGCTCATTTCATCGAGTATGCTCACAAGGCCGTCAATATCATAAACGGGGTCCATGTCGTGCTCAAGGGCAAACAGAGCCGCCGCACGGTACATTGCGCCCGTATCTATATACACAAAGCCCAAATCCTTTGCCGCCGCCTTTGAAACAGTGCTCTTGCCCGCGCCCGCCGGGCCGTCTATCGCAACGGCAATATACGTATCCTCAAGCAGATCGGGACGCAGAACCCTTGCTCCGCGCAAATATACGTGATGGAGCCCGCTGTTTTGCTTATCGGAATTTATGTGCATTATAAGGCGTATACACTTTTCGAGCGCACCCTCGACGTTCGGCTGGGCAAGGTCCAAAAGCGGCACGCTCGTTATCCCGAGCTGCCTTACTCCCGCTGCCGGGAATGCCTTTGTAAGGTCGGGCGTGATCGTAAAGATTATCGATATAATGTCGTCGGGCGTTATATCGTTTTTGTTTATCGCCTCCTGGACAAGCTCCTTTGCCGCGTCCAGGATATCCTCTTTTTCGTTGCGGTCAACGGTTATTGCTCCTCTTACTGCACGTACCATGATTGTTTCCTCCTTACGGTTAAACGGTATTGTTTTTTTGTATACGGTGCGAAGGCAATACCTTCGCATAAATTAAAGTCACATTGCTCTGTGCCCGAGACCGATTGCGATGTCGTTCAAGTTCAAAAGCCCGACGGCGAAAAATACGCAGACGCATATATGCTCGTCGTTTCGCGCAATGCCTATTTTGCCGCCGAGATTAAGCCCCACGCACTTGTCTATTATCTGCTGCAGCGCTTCATGAGCCGCGCCCGCAACGGCGCCCTCCTCCGCGTGGCCTTCGCCTATAAGTCCTTCGCGCCTTGCCGCGACAACGGCGCGCTCAAGGATTTTTTTCACCGCGCTGTTAAAATCGCTGCCGAAATCAACCGCAACGGTTTTTATGCCTTTTTTTGCAAACCGCTCCTTATGAAGCGACTCCTCGGCCCTGTCGTCCGACATCGCCATCGTAACCGCCGCTTTGCATACGTATCTGCTGCCCGCTTCCATTATGCCGTACCTCCCGTTTTCTTAATTATCGTCCGCGGCCGCGTTCATGCCGGCAAGATAGCCGGTGGAAAAAGCCGCCTGGAGATTATATCCTCCCGTGTAGCCGTCTATATCTATCACCTCGCCCGCAAAATACAGCCCCTTTATTTTTTTCGACTGCATCGTTGACGGGTCTATATCCTTTACGCTCACGCCTCCGGACGTTATTATCGCTTCTTCTATCGGCCTGAACCGTTTAAATGTAAGGCGCATATTTTTAAGCGTTTCCGCAAGCGCATGGCGTTCCGCGCGCGTTATATCGCACGCCTGCTTATGCGGGTCAATACCCGATAAGCTTATTGCAACAGGTATAAGCGCCTTAGGCAGCAGCTCGCCGAGGCTGTTTAAAATGTGCTTTTTCCCGTGCTTTTCAAGATCTCGCACAAGCCGCGCATCAAGCTTTTCAAACGTCAGAGCCGGCTTTAAATCTATCGAAAACCAATATTCCCCGCGCTTTTGCATATGCGCCGACGCGGAAAGCACTATCGGCCCCGAAATGCCGAAATGCGTAAAAAGCATTTCGCCGAAATCCTCGTATATTTTCTTGTTTCCCTTGCCGTACACGGTAAGCGAAACGTTTTTGAGCGACAGTCCCATAACGTCCGCCGTCCATTTTTCCTCCGTTTCGACAGGCACAAGCGACGGTTTTATCGGCACAAGCCTATGCCCCGTTTTCTCCGCAAAGGCATAGCCGTCGCCCGTGGAACCTGTTCCCGGGTATGATTTTCCGCCGGTGCATATTATAACGCTGCCGCCGTATGCGGCGCCTTTATCGGTCATAACTCCAGCGGCGCATCCGTTTTTTATTATTATATCCTCGGCCCTCGCGCGGATGAGCCTTGTATTTTTTTTCAGTGCATATTCCGACAGCGCCGTCGCAACGTCAGACGCCTTATCCGACACGGGAAAAATCCTGCCGCCGCGCTCAACTTTTGTGGGCACGCCGAAGCTCTCTATAAGCGATACGGTATCGTTGTTTGTAAATGTGTAAAGCGCGCTGTATAAAAACTTTCCGTTTGTCGGATACATCGCTATCATATCCTCCGTATCTGCCGCATTTGTTATATTGCAGCGCCCTTTACCGGTTATACGGAGCTTTTTGCCCAAAATATCGTTTTTCTCTATGAGAATTACTTTTTCGGCCGTTTCGGCCGCCCTGCCGGCCGCTACAAGCCCGGCTGCGCCCGCGCCTATGACTATTACAGTTTTGCCTTTTTCGGTCATTGTATTCTCCAGCCTCCCGGCAGTCTGTAAAAGCCCGATATGCCCGGGCATCTCAGGTCGCCTATTCTCGGACTGCTCATCATATATTCCTTTGCGTAAAACAGCGGCACAAACGGCATTTCCTCGCCGAATACCGACGCAAACTCGGCATAAAGCGTTTTCAGCGTTTCCGTATCGGAGGTCATGCCTATCTGCGACGCAAGCGCATTTATTGCATCTCCCGAATAATTAAACAGATTGCCGGCGCCGAGGATTTCCGATATGTCCTGAGCCGGCGAAAGCTCGATTTCGCCTATAAACAAATCGTATTGCCGCGCATCGACACGCGCCGTATACTGCGCATACGGCAGCGCCGTGACGGTTACGTTAATACCGTATACCTTCATTCTTTCGGCTATTTTATCGGCTATCGCCTTTTTATCGGCGTTATCGCCGTCCGTAAGCAGCTCGAGCGTGAGCGTCTGGCGCTGTCCGGCGTAGTCGCGCACATAGCCGCTGCCGTCCGGGTTTGTCCAGCCGTCTATGCGAAGATGCGCGTCGGCCGAGACGCCGTCGTCCGCGGCCGCGCCCGAACCGAGCCAGAATTTCGGATTTACCGGCACGTCGGCCCTGTCGGCACGCGAAAACATAACGGAGCTTATAATATCGTCCTTATCCGTCATATCGGCTATCGCTTTCCTCGTATTAACGCCCGAAAGCTCCGGCTTTTGGCAGTTTATGCCGAGAAACGTCATTCTGCTGCCGGTGAACTCGTTAAGATACACGCCGCCCTTTGGCGTATACGACTTTAAATCGACCGTCGCGCTCGTTGCCGCGTCAAACGCGCCGGCGCTGTACATGTATATATAATGCTCTGCGTCGGGGCACGTATCTATATACACGCCGTCTATTTTTGCTTTGCCGCCGTAATAGTAATCAAAAGCATTCAGCATATATCTGTCGGTGCTTATTTTGCCCGAATACGCAAACGGCCCGGTGCCTATCGGCGTGTAGCCGCTGCTGCCGTCCATCACCGTGCCGTATTGGACTACGGGGAAGGTGAACAGCGATGCGGCGTTCGGAACGGGATGATCAAACGATACGGTTATCTGATAATCGCCCGTAACGCTCCAGTCGGAAACGCTCTTTAAATCGTTTGTATACGCCGTTTTTCCCTCTTTTATCATTCGTATCGTATATGCCGCGTCATATGCGTTAAAGCCCGTGCCGTCGTGCCACTGCGCGTCGTTTCTCAGATTTATCACTATAGTCCTGCCGTCGGCGCTCATTCCGTAATCCGACGCAAGCACCGGCTCAGGCTGCACAAGCTCGTTTAATGTAAACAGCGGCTCATACACAAATTCCATAGCTTCTTTTACCGTCTGCGAATTTGTCATAAGCGGATTGAACGTATCAAAGCCGTACATCCCTATGACTATCGTATTTGACACATCGCCCGCAGCTTCCGGCGCGGCCGTTGCCGGCGCCTCGCTGCCGCTGTCGGTAAAATACGACCTCAGCCTGTCCGCCGGCGCGCATGACGTCAAAAACGCAAGCAGCAGCGCCGCAAGCGCGGCAGCCGTTATCCTGTTTTTTATCGTTTTCATTTATATTTAACATTCCTTGCTCTCGTATATTTTTCCGCGGCGCTATATAAGCTCCATGAACGCGCCCATGTTTCCGCGGCGCCCGTTCGTTTTGCGGTGCGAAAACAGCAAATCGCTGCAGCAGTAGGTGCATATGCCGCAGTCGTCTATATTAAAGACGCCCTCCTCCTCAAGCTGCATACGGATCGCCTTCTGCATATTTACGTGATACCGCTTTCCGTTTTCGCCGCAGTAAAGCGCCGCCGTTTCACTGCCGAACTCGTTTATGAAAATTTCGGCAACGTCATCGCCGACCTCAAAATGACATTCCCTGATTGACGGCCCTATTGCCGCAAGTATGTCCTCGGGGCGCGATCCGTAATCGTTTTTCATTTTGTGCACCGTTTTTTGCCCTATGCGCTTCACCGTGCCCTTCCAGCCCGAATGTGCAAGCGCAATAACGCCGCGGCGCTTATCGAGGAAAAACAGCGGCACGCAGTCGGCAAAAAGCGTAACTATCGGTATGCCCCTCTTATCCGTTATAAGCGCGTCAACCGACGTAAAGCTGTTTTCCTTCATAACGCCGTTTCCTGCGTCATCCTCGGTTACGGTGTGTATTACATCCTCATGCACCTGCTTTGACAGCACAAGTCGCTCAAACTCCATTCCCAGCCCCTCGGCGGCAATGCGAAAGTTTTCAAGCACGTTTTCGCGGCTGTCGCTGCAGTGAAAACGCAGATTCATGCTTTTGTAGCAGCCCTCGCTCACGCCGCCGCGGCGAGTTGTGAAGCCGTGGCGCACAAGCCCCGTTTCCTCAAACGACGGTATCGTATAATATTCAAAATCGCCTTTTTTATTCAGTCTGAACATATTCTCTCCCGAAATAATCGTATATGCTTTTTGCGGTTCGCTTATCTACCGCTTCTTCAAGCTCCGAAAGCTCCGCCTCTTTTATTTTATCAACACTTCCGAATTTAGTCAATAGGGCTTTTCGTCTTTTTTCACCTATTCCCGGAATTTTATCAAGCTCGGAACCGATTTTGCCGCGCAGCTTACGGTGATACGTTATTGCCGCGTCGTGCACCTCGTCCTGTATATGCGTTATAAGCTTAAACACCTGGCTCGAAGGGCTCAGCTCAACCTCGCCGTCCCTGCCTATAAGCCCACGCGTTTTATGCTTGTCGTTTTTTACCATGCCGAAAACGGGCGTATCGTTATCGAGCATTTCCATAAGCTCGGATATTACGCTTAAATGGCCCTTGCCGCCGTCAAGCAGTATCAAATCCGGCAGCGGCAGGAATTTCGCGTCCGATTTATTCATTTCACCGTTTTCTATTGCCGTCTGCTCGTCGAGTGCATGGCGGAAGCGCCTGTATATCACCTCGCGCATTGCGCCGTAATCGTCTGCACCCTCGAACGATTTTATTTTAAATATCCTGTATTTTCGTTTTGCCGGCTTGCCGTTTTCAAATACCGCCATTGCGCCGACGTTATCGGAGCCCTGAGTGTTTGAAATATCGTAAGCCTCTATTCTGTACGGCCGCTTTGAAAGCCCGAGCGATTTCTGCATATCGTCAAGCAGCGCGTTTTTTTCTTTTTCCTTTAAGCGGTTTATCGTATAGTTCCCGAGAGCAAGCTCGGCGTTCATTTTTACCATGCGCACAAGCTTCAGCTTATCGCCGATTTTGGGCGTTGCTATAACAACCTTCCTGCCGCGTTTTTCGCGCAGCCATTCGGCTATAAGCTCCGCGTCCTCCACCTCGTATTCGGTCAGGATTTCCTCGGGGATAAATTCGCTGTTTTCGTAAAACTGCTTTACGAAATCGGTCATTATCTCGGAATCGCTTGAATTTGCGATATTGTCTATTCTGTAGTTTTCCCTGCCTATAACCTTGCCGCCGCGGATAAAGAACATTTCGCAGAACGCCGTGTTTTCGTTTTTGGCAAACGCCGCCACGTCCTTATCCGTCTGCTTATCGGTATTTATTATTTTCTGCTTTTCCTCAAGCTCCGATATCGAACGTATTTTATCGCGCAAAAGCGCGGCCTTTTCAAACTTAAGCTCCGCCGACGCCTGCTTCATCTCCGCCGTGAGCTCCTCAACAAGCTCCTTGTGGTGTCCCTCGAGAAAGCGGCATATTTCCGAAAACACGGCCCTGTATTCCTCGCGGCTCACGCTGCCCGTGCACGGCGCAAAGCACTTGTTTATGTGATAATTCAGGCACGGTCTGCCCTTTTTTATGTCGTCGGGGAATTTACGCCTGCACGTCGGCGGCTTAAAAAGCCGCTGCACAATATCGAGAGTGTTTTTAATGGTGCCCTTGCCCATATACGGCCCGTAATATTTTGCGCCGTCCTTCAGGAGCCTGCGCGTCATCATTATGCGCGGATAATCCTCGTTCATTGTGACCTTAAGGTACGGGTAATGCTTGTCGTCCTTAAGCAGTATGTTGTATTTGGGCTTGTATTTTTTTATGAGGTTACATTCAAGCGCAAGCGCTTCGCGCTCGGAATCGGTTATTATATATTCAAAATAAGCGATATGCGCCACCATCGCGATGACCTTCGGCGTGTGGTTCGAATTTTTTCTGAAATACTGGCGTACGCGGTTCTTTAATATCTTTGCTTTTCCTACGTATATAACGCTGTCATCCTCGCCGTGCATGATATAAACACCCGGCTTTGACGGCAGGTTTTTAAGCTCCTGCTCCAAATCAAACTGCACCGCTTCCGCCCCCTTTTTCGGATACCGCGGCGCAAAAGCAGCTGCCGCGGTACTAATTTATTGAATACAAAAGCAATAATTCCAAAGTTCCCATTAAAGCAAAATAACTCTACAGTGCTTAAGCCGTAGAGTTATGTTATAATGCGTCTTAATTTTTAACCTTGTTCCGCAAAGTTGGACTCAATAAGCTCAACAAGTGTCTTTACTGCTTCCTCCTCATCGCTTCCGTCTGCGATTATGGAAATTTCGGCGCCCTTTACTATGCCGAGCGACAAAACGCCCAGGAGACTCTTTGCGTTTACGCGTCTGTCCTCCTTCTCGACCCAGATGCTCGACTTGAACTCGTTCGCCTTCTGGATGAAGAACGTAGCAGGTCTGGCATGTAAGCCTACCGAATTTTGCACAGTTACATTGTTTGAAACCATAGTTGGTGCCCCCTCGCAATTTATTACATACAGTTATTTTTTAATTACTACGCTTGTAAATTCTAACGATAGATTACATATATAAGAATACTAAAAAAATCGCAAAACGTCAATATATTTTAAACAAAAAATTCATTTTTAGTGAATTTTCACTCAAATAACGTTTGTTTTTTCTTAATTTTCATCCATTTTGACATTATCGTTATCCGGTGCGTTCTCCGAATTGCTGTCATTGTTTTCCACAACATTATGCTTTTCGGACGCCTCGACAAGCTCGCGCACCTGGCGCTCGATATCCTCTGTAAATTCGCGGTTGGCAACCATATATTTGCGGACATTATCGCGTCCCTGACCTATCTTTTCGCCGTTATAGCTGAACCATGCGCCTGATTTTTTGATTATGCCGTGTTCAACGGCAACGTCAAGAATATTGCCCTCCTTCGATATTCCCTGTCCGTAAAGAATATCAAATTCCGCTTCACGGAACGGCGGAGCGACCTTATTTTTTACAACCTTAACGCGCGTATGGTTCCCGACTATTTCGGTGCCGTTCTTTATTGCCTCCTGCTTTCTTACCTCAAGACGGACCGACGCGAAGAATTTAAGCGCCCTGCCGCCTGTTGTCGTTTCGGGGTTGCCGTATACAACGCCGACCTTTTCGCGCAGCTGGTTAATGAATATTACAACGGTGCCGGAGCGCGATATTATCGCCGTGAGCTTTCTTAACGCCTGCGACATAAGCCGCGCAAGCAGACCGACGTGGCTGTCGCCCATCTCGCCTTCTATTTCGGCCTTGGGGACAAGCGCCGCAACCGAGTCTATTACTATAACGTCAAGCGCGCCGCTTCTCACAAGCGCCTCGGCAATATCGAGCGCCTGTTCGCCGTTATCGGGCTGCGCAACTATGAGATTGTCTATATCAACGCCTATCTTCTGCGCATATACGGGGTCAAGCGCGTGCTCCGCATCTATAAATGCGGCTTCTCCGCCCATCTTCTGCGCCTCCGCAACAACGTGCAGCGCAACGGTCGTTTTACCGGAGCTTTCGGGACCGTATATCTCGGTTATTCTTCCGCGCGGCAGACCGCCCACTCCGAGCGCCAGATCAAGCGTAAGCGAACCTGTGGGGATAGCGTCGATGCTTGAAACGTGCGTGTTCCCGAGCTTCATTATGCTGCCCTCGCCGTATTCTTTTTCTATAAACGAAAAGACCGATTCAAGAGCCTTTTTCTTTTCATCGGCTTCCTTTCTTTCAACTTTAGGTTTGTTATTCTTTGACTTTTCTGCTTTTGCCATACCCTTTTTGTATCCTTTCCTCTTTTTAAAGTATAAGATAATGTGTTATATTAACACGAACATTTGTTTTAATATATTATAATTCAACTGCGGCTGTTTGTCAATAGTTTTTGCATAAATTTAATTTATTTTATCATACCGGTTCATATCAGCGGCTCAGGATAACGGAGCCGTTGCGTTCGAAAAGGCTGTCGAAGGGCACCTCGCCGAAATATTCCGCCTTTTTCCCGTCAATCAAAAACTGCACTCTGCCTATGCTGTCGAGCTGCGTAAGGGAATTTACGACGGCATAAACGGTAAGCAGCTCCTCCTCCTTTGTGTCCTCGTTCCTCGTTAAGAAATTCGGCTGGAAATTCACAAAGCATATATTGTCGGTTATTGTAACACCGTTAAGCGTTGTACGCGGGTCAAGGACGTTCCTGTAATTTTCGTTTGTTGTCCCGTTTATAAGCTCTGTTATTATATACTGCGCAAGCGGGAGCTGGTCTGTGACCTTTATCTTGCGCATTTCGGGCGCAAGAAGATTCGTTTTTTTATCTATAAAATAGAGCGTAAGCTCACGCGTTTCGCTTGTATTTGTGTCGGTGGAAAGGTTTATGTCCTCATCCGCGAGAAAGCCTATCGCCTTGCCCTCGGAATCGGGTATATCGTTTTTTTCGACAGTGACCTTTACGCGGTCAACGCCCTCTATGCCGCAGAGCGTTTTTATTACGGAATACGCCGCAAGCGTATCGCGCGCCGCATCGCCGCTCATAAAGCTGTGGCTCATATCAGCCACAAACTCCGACGGTACGGGCTCGTCAAGCGACAGCAGCTCCGTTTTTTTATTTATTACAGCCTTGTTCCTGCCAAGCTCGGGACCCTTTATAAGCTCCTCTATAACGGCTGTTTTAAGGCTTTTGCCGTCGCGGTAGCGCACGGTGCGCGTTTCGGCAACGAGCGTTGACTCGCTTTCGTTAAGGAAATACAAATCGCAGTCGCGCTTATACGGATAGCTCTCGCTCCGCATAACTCCCGCAAGAACGGCCGCCGCGGCCGCCGCGGCAACACATACCGCGGCTATTATCAGCTTCTTCTTCATTTTATTTTTATCAATTCTCCTCAAGTCATAAACAAGCCGGCGCGCTTTGCGCGTCAGCCGCGCGCTTCCGTGTACGGAACGGACGGCAGTATTATAATAAATGCGCATCCGCCCTCGGCGCCGTCGGCTATTTCTATTGTACCGCCGTGCATCGTTACGGCTTCCTTTGCTATGGCAAGCCCGAGCCCGGTGCCGCCCGTTTCGCGCGAACGCGAATCGTCGAGCCTGTAGAACCGTTCAAACACGCGCTCCCGCTCGGATTCCGGTATGCCGCCGCCGGTGTCCTCTATCCTTATGACAGTAAACGTATCGCGCAGCTGTATATCGATATACACATCGCCGCCCTCGGGTGTGTATTTTATTGCGTTATCGGCTATATTGTACACGGCTTCATAAATTTTGTCACGGTCAAGCACAGCCGGCTCGAATTCCTTTTCCGCGTAAAGGCGGTGGATATTTATGCTTTTTGCCGCCGCCATGCCCTCAAGCTTTCTCACAACCCTGTCCGCAAGCGCTTTTATATCAACAGGCTCGGGCTTTATCGAAACGGCGCCGTCAAGCTTTGTGAGCACAAGCAGCCTGTTTATTATCCTTGTGAGCCTGTCAACCTCCTCCGACATATCCGACAAAAACTCCTTTATCATTTCCGGATCCGCGTTCGGAGCCTGAACAAGGCTGTCGCATATAAGCTTTATGCCGGCCATCGGCGTTTTAAGCTCGTGCGACGCATCGGAAACGAACTTGCGCCGTTTTTCCTCAAGCAGCCCAAGCTCGTCGCACATATAATTAAGCGTTTCTGCCATCTGCGTTATTTCATGCGTTCCGCGCACCTTTATGCGGTATTTGAAATTACCCTTTGAAATTTCACGTGCGGCGCGCGTAAACTCGGCAAGCGGAGCGGTTATTATATAGCTAAGCCCAAACGACAGCATTCCGATAAGCGCAACTATCATAGCCGAAAATATCATAAGGCTTGCGCTCGTTTCGCTTATTGTGGATTCGATTCCGCTGACCGTTTTTGCAAGATAGACTCCGCCGACTATGCTGCCGTTCTTTTCAACCGGCACGGAAACCATAAGCAGCTTTATTCCGTTTGCTTCGCTGTACGCTTCCGCCTGCTCGCCGTCTATCCCCTGCTTTAAAACATCGCGCATAAACGCTTTGCCGACAAGCGCGGATTCCTTGTTTGTATCATACAGCACCGTATACGCCGTGTTTGTTATAACGCCCCTTATGCTCGTTCCGGCAAGGCTGTTGTTTACGATGCCCTCAAACCTCAGCGCGGAAAGCTGCGGATTATCCGCCCACTGCTCCGCAACGGACATCGATATTACGTTTGCCTTTGCAAACATGTCAACCTTTTCGGTGTTATACAGATTTTCGCTCAGAAAGCCTATAACGTAAACGCACATGAGCACAAGCGTTACGAGAATAACTGCAAAATAAGTGGCGGTCATTGTAAAGCGCATCGATGTTACCGCATATTTTATCCTGCCGAAAATGCCGCTGAGGCGCTTTTCAGGACTGCTCCTTTTTGTAATAGTAACCCACTCCCCACTTTGTCTTTATATAGCACGGCTCCGCCGGGTTTTTTTCTATCTTTTCGCGCAGCCGCCTTATGTGCACGTCAACCGTCCTGGCGTCGCCGGGGTAGTCTATGCCCCACGCCGTATCGAGAAGGTTTTCGCGCGTGTATACCTTGCCGGGGTTCTTTAAAAACAGCTCGAGAAGGTCAAATTCCTTGCTTGTGAGCTCTATCGTTTTATCGCCCACCGTGACGCGCCTGAAGTTATAGTCAAGGCGTATGTCGCCCGATATGATCAGCTTGTCGCGGTCGCCCTTCGGAGACGGGTTTACACGGCGCAGTATCGCCTTGATGCGCGCCGTCACCTCCCGGATATTAAACGGCTTTGTTATATAATCGTCGGCGCCGTATTCAAGGCCGAGTATTTTGTCTATGTCCTCGCTCTTTGCCGTCAGCATTATTATCGGTACGTTTGAAAATGTCCTTATTGTGCGGCATACCGTAAAGCCGTCCATTTTCGGCAGCATAACGTCAAGCAGGATTATATCTATCGTATCGTCGTGAGCAAGGCGCACGGCCTCCTCGCCGTCAAACGCCGTTTCGACCTGATAGCCGTCCTGCATAAGATTGAATTTTATCGCCTTAACGATAACCTTTTCATCGTCCACAACAAGAACCTTCATAAATATACACAGCCTTTCCGCCCCTCCCGCGGGGCACCGTAAGCAGCGCCGCAAATCCGCGCGGCGCATAAAATCCTATATTAAATTATACCACCGGAAGGCGCTTTTGTCAACGCAAAAACAAGCGTTATTTTTCCGTTTTCCCGCGCAAAAAAAGCTCCGCCCAAAAGGCGGAGCCCGCGGGGCCGTGCCCCGCATAAAATATAAATTATTTGCTTTTCAGCAGTTCTTTAAAAGCTCGAGCTCTTTTTCATCAAGCTCCCTGTATTCGCCAGGCAAAAGGCTTTCATCAAGCTCGAGAGGGCCTATTGCGACGCGTTTTAAATATTCCACATTTTTGCCGACGCGCGCGCACATACGCTTCACCTGATGGAATTTCCCCTCGGCTATTTCAATAAAGACTTCACGCCTGTTTTCGCATATCGTAAGCCTTGCGCTTTTTGCCGTAAAATCTTTAAATTCCATGCCCCCGGCAAACGTTTCCGCATCTTTGTCCTCCGCCTCATTGTCGAGCATGGCAAAATAAGTTTTGTACACGTTTTTTGAAGGCGATGTCAGACGGTGATTCAGGGCGCCGTCGTTTGTCAGCAGCAAAAGCCCCTCGGTGTCTATGTCGAGCCTGCCGACGGGCGACGGCGCAAACCGTTTATAGCTTTCGTCAAGCAGCTCCGTCACAACAGGATAATGCTTATCCTCCGTTGCGCTGACATAGCCCTGCGGCTTATTCATCATTATATACACAAACTCGCGGCTTACCGCGCTTTTTCCGTTTACGGTTACGTTATCCGATCCCGAAACGTTTCTGCCGGCGTCCTTTTCGGTTACGCCGTTTACGGCCGCCGCGCCGCTTTTTATAAGGCGTTTTACTTCCTTTCTCGTTCCGAAGCCGCCGTCGGCAAGAAATTTATCAAGACGCATTTATTTTAAAACTACCGGCGTTTCGTCAACGTACATCTCCATCGGATCCACATCCTCGCCGTCGGTGCCGACGCTTACAACAAGAGATGTATCGTAGCCCAGACGCGAATGGTATCTCTTTGAAAGCTTTACTTCGCCGCCGTCGTCGGCAAGAGCTTCAAACGTTACTTTGTATATCTTGCCGTCGGAGCTCGGGCACTCGCCGTAATTTACCGTTACCGACGCCGCCTTTAAGCTGTCGTCGGAAAACTTGTCGTTCTGCGCGCCTATGCCGCTTACATCGGTATCGCCGTTGCAAAGCGTTGTGCCGACAAGCTGCAGCTTTGACTTATCGTATATAAGACCTGCCGTAACGCCGTTTATTACCTTGTTTTCCTCCTGCTCAAAGTTCTTTACGTTTATGTATACGTTTACCGTATCGCCCGCATTTACGTCCTCCTTATCGGCTGTCAGATATATTCCCATATCGTCGGCCGACGGCAGTTCCCTGTCTGTTGTGATTGTCGCCGTTTTTATTTCATCGTCCCAGTTCGTTTCATAAAGGAACGCTTCGTTTACGGCTCTTAAAGGCACAAGTGTTCTGTCGTTTACAACCTTTGCGGGCACTTCAAGCTGTACCTCGGTCGTATCCGCCATAAGGATATTATCCTCGCGGAATTTTGAAACCTTCATTATGTCGGAATCGACTATAAGCTCCGCAAGCCTCCAGTTATCGTGGCTTTGAACCTGTATTTTCTTTGTTGTTTCAAACCAGTTTACGTCCGCTCCCGCCGCTTCGAGCGCTCCGCGCAGCGGAACAAGTATTCTGTCCTCCTCGATAACGGGCTTCTGGTCCTCAAACACAACCTCGCAGCCGTCAACAACAACCTTCGGCGCGTCCTCGGCAAACGCCGACACACCGAGCACACATACGGCGCTTAATGCCATGCTTATGATTTTCTTTTTCATGTTCTTCCTCCTCTATAACCGCGGCCTTTGCAAACGCTTGCGCATTACTTCCGCATTGCAGCCTTCAAAGCCGCCTGCCTACTGTATTTTATTATATCAAAATAAAAGAAGGTTGTCAAGATAAGTTTATTTTTTGCGGGAGCTTCGGAAATTGCAATTGTCCGTTTGCCGAAAGGTGCCGCACATTCTTGCCGCTCCGCACCGCAAACCGGCCGCGCTATATTTGTTTTCTGTATTTTACCGGTGTTTCGCCTATTTGGGCGGCAAAGATCCTGTTAAACGTCCTGACGGAATTAAAGCCTGTGAAAAATGCAATATCCGTTACCGTCATATCGGTGGTCCTGAGCATATCGCACGCCTTTTCAAGACGCTTCTTATTTATATATTCGCTGAAAGTGATATTAAGCTTGCTCCGCATTGTGTGCGCTATATGCGAACGGCTTAAATGCAGCCGTTCCGCGGCGTCGTTTATCGTCACCGGCTCGCTGTAGCAGCTGTCGCAAAACATAAGAATCGACTTTATTGTGCTTACGGGGCAATCGTCCTGCTTCACAAGGCACAGCTTGTCCGTTATTATACCGAGTATGGCAAGAATCATTCCCTTCTGGGTATTGCGCGGCAGCTCCGGCGTTCCGATAAGCATCCCGAACAGCTCGCGCGCAATTCCCGTACAGCCGCTTATAACAGGCTTTGACGGCACAAAATTCCTGAAAACCTTTTCATACTCCTCAAACAGCTCCGCCGAAAAAATCAGGACTGCGGCATCCATATCGTCGGAGCACTCATAGCTGTGTATCACATTCGGGAACACGCAGAACACATCGTCTTTTTTCAGCTCAAAGCTCTCCCCTTCTATGTTCAGCACCGCCGTGCCCGAAAAAACAAAGCCGAGCTCCGTATGCTCGTGAAGATGCGATTCAAAATCGAGATTGAGGCTCCTGTTTACAACAAGCATTTCCTTCCTGTTTTCAAAAAAATATTTCATTTGCCTTCCTCCGCTTTACTGCACAAATTGGCTTGTTTTTACCGTGTTCTGTCTTGAATTATAGCACAAAATCGTATAAAATACAAGTAGGAAAAGCGGTTACGGACATAATACCGCAAAAAAATATTTTCAAAGGAGCATTGACAACATGAAAAAATGGGCAAGACTGAGATATTCCCCGTGCATGCCGATGGGCAGCGACGGAAGGCGCATAACGGGCTGCGGCGCACACAGGCAGCTTTCGCGCGAAGCGGCGGCCGAGGGTATGGTACTTCTCAAAAACAACGGCGGCCTTTTACCGTTTAAAGACGGCAGGCGCATTGCGGTGTTCGGCAAGGCGCAGTATGACTATGTAAAAGGCGGCGGCGGAAGCGGCGACGTTATTGTCGATCACGTCACAAACATTTACGACGGGCTGAAAATCAAGGAAAGCGAAGGCAAAATCGGCGTATACGACGGGCTTATAGATTTTTACAAAGCCGAAATCGACAAGCAGTACGCGGAGGGCAAGCTCCCCGGTATGACAACAGAGCCGAAAATCCCGGAGGAGCTTCTGAGCAAGGCCGCGTCATACACCGATACGGCGCTTATAACGATATGCCGTTATTCCGGCGAAGACTGGGACAGAAAGG
This sequence comes from Candidatus Ornithomonoglobus intestinigallinarum, assembly GCA_018715365.1. Classification (GTDB taxonomy): domain Bacteria; phylum Bacillota; class Clostridia; order UBA1381; family UBA1381; genus Ornithomonoglobus_A; species Ornithomonoglobus_A intestinigallinarum. The sequence continues at coordinate 18,709 of DVLU01000079.1, forward strand.
GCGATCCGCAGGACGGCGATTTTTACCTGAGCGCGGAGGAAGAGGAAATGATTGCCGACGTACTCGGCAAATTCAAGAACATAGCCGTTGTTATAAACGCAGGCGCGCAGACGGACAGCGAATGGTTCCATTCGGACGACAGGATAAGCGCGGCGCTGCTTGCATGGCAGGGCGGCATGGAGGGCGGACTTGCCACCGCGGACGTGCTCTGCGGCGACGTTACACCTTCGGGAAAGCTTGTTGACACCTTTGCAAAGCGCTTTGTGGATTACCCCTCGTCGGAGAGCTTTGCGGAATCGGACGATTACGTTAAATATTACGAGGATATATATGTCGGCTACAGATATTTTGAAACCGTTCCCGGCGCGGCGGAGAAAGTAAATTACCCGTTCGGCTTCGGCTTATCGTACACGACTTTTGACATTTCGGATGTAAAAGCGGAGCTTGACGGCGATAATATACGCGTTTGCGCATCGGTAACAAATACGGGCAATACGGACGGCAAGGAAACCGTTCAGGTGTATTACAGCGCGCCGCAGGGCGTGCTCGGCAAGCCGTCGCGCGAGCTTGCATCGTTCAAAAAGACAGATACGCTAAAGCCCGGGGAAACGAGAAAGGTATATATGTCCTTCCCCGTTTCGCTTATGGCAAGCTATGACGACACGGGAAAAATACAGATGTCGGCATATATACTCGAAAAGGGCCGCTACAGCTTCCATGTGGGAAATTCCGTCAGAAACACAGTAAAAGCCGATTTTGAATACGTGCTTGACGAAAACACTGTAACAGAGCAGCTGACGCAGCAATCCGCTCCCTCAAAGCTCGAAAAACGAATGAGAGCCGACGGTACGTTTGAGGAAATGCCCTCTTACAAAAACAACACCGAAAGGATCGCGCCGGCGCCGATAAACGCGGAGCCGCCGAAGGAGGCCGCAGCACTTATCGACGTATACGAGGGCAAGGTGTCGCTCGATTCGTTTATAAAACAGCTGAGCGACGATGAGCTTGCCGGTATTTTGTACGGTCAGCCGAATACCGGCGTTGCCAACACGTCCGGCATGGGTAATCTTGAAAAATACGGCATACCGAACGTTATGACGGCCGACGGCCCCGCGGGCTTCAGAACCGCTCCGTCGGTAGACGTTACAACAACGGCGTTCCCGTGTGCAACGGCGCTTGCGTGCACCTGGAATCCCGATACCGTTTATAAAATAGGCGCTGCGGGAGCTGCCGAGGTCAAGGAAAACAATATAGGCATATGGCTCACGCCGGCAATGAATATACACAGAAATCCCCTGTGCGGAAGAAACTTTGAGTATTTCTCCGAGGACCCGATAATTGCCGGAAAAATGGCGGCAGCAAAGGTACGCGGCATACAGTCGCTGCACATTGCGGCGTCGGCAAAGCATTTCTGCGCAAACAACAAAGAGGTAAACAGATACGAATCCGATTCCATCGTTTCGGAGCGCGCGCTGCGCGAAATATATCTCAAGGGCTTTGAGATATGCGTAAAAGAAGCCCAGCCGTGGACGATAATGTCATCGTATAATATCGTAAACGGGACAAGAGCGTCCGAAAATTATGATTTGCTGACAAACGTTCTGAGAAACGAATGGGGCTTTGAGGGCATGATAACTACGGACTGGTGGAACCATGCCGAGGAATACAAGGAGCATCTTGCGGGCAACGACATAAAAATGCCCGTCGGCGACCATGAATCGGTCATGGCGGCCCTTAAGGACGGCAAAATCACACGCACCGACCTCGAGGTATGCGCTAAGAGGCTGCTGCAAATGATAATGAAGCTTGACTGAAAATAAAATGGCTGTCGCTTTTAGCGCAGACCGGGGGTGTAAAAAAATCGCCCAGAGCGTTCAAGGGCAAAAAGCT
>DVLU01000012.1 GCA_018715365.1 Candidatus Ornithomonoglobus intestinigallinarum
TCGTCATAAAGTCCTCCTTCCCATTGCCCGGAAACTGGCAATAAAAAAATACAGGCACTCCCTTTCGGGAACACCTATATTATATATCCTTCGGCGTGAAATGTCCAATACTTATATTGAATTATCAGAAATGTCTTTCAGGTATTGTTTGCAGTATTTAATAAACGCCTCCGCCGCGGGCGCGAATATCTGCTCTTTTTTCCATACTATCGCAGTCCCGTTTTCCAAACGCGGCGAAAACGGGATAAAACGCAGTCCCGGATATGTGCTGTTAAGCTTGATGCTTATAACATCTCCCATGCCGCTCTGTGCCAATACCGCTTCGTTATACTGCAGGTTGCCCATGGCTGTAATATTTACCCTGTCGTAGTATTCCCCGAGCCATTGTCCGACCATGCTTGTGTGCAGCTCGCTGCTCGTTGTGATAAGCGGAACGTCCCGCAGCTCCTGCGGCGATATTTCCTCTTTGTCTGCCAGCGGCGAATCTTCGCGGGCAAGGATACCCCAAAGTTCTTTTTGCGGCATGATAACGGAATGATATTTATTTATATCAACGGGCGTTGTTATAAGCCCCACGTCAATCAGTCCGCGTTCTATACGCTCCCTTACATTTTCACCGTTGCCGCTGTATATCGAATACTTAATCTTCGGATATTTTTTGCTGAACGACGCAATGATGTCCGACAGTATACGCGAGGAAAGAAATTCGCCGCTTCCTATAGATATCTCCCCCGTCAGGACCTCTGCCTTCTGCATAAGGTCCTGTCTTGTTTTTTCGGCAAGGGAGATTATTTCCTGTGCCCTGCGCTTTAAAATCATACCGTCTTCAGTCAGGATAATGTGATGATTGCTTCTTTTAAACAGCTTAACGCCGAGCTCCTCCTCAAGCTGTGCAATTTGCCTTGACAGCGTCGGCTGCGTAACGTGCAGGATCTGCGCTGCTTTTGTAATGTTCTCCTCCCGCGCGACCGCCAGAAAATAGTTTAAAACTCTAAGCTCCATATTTTCTCCCTCCGTTTCCGTTGTTTACGGCTCTATTATACCACATTGCCGCACCGTGTTCAAGATATTTATAGAATGAATAACACACTATTTGACATAAGCATTAGACATTTTACGGCGGCCGTGATATAATTTATACAGAATTTATATCGGAAAGGAATGAAGATCATGATTAACTTTAACTTTTATAATCCCACAAACCTCATTTTCGGCAGCGGAAGTTTAAATAAGCTCGGCGATCAAAAAATGCCCGGCAAAAAAGCGATGGTGCTTATTTCAAACGGCAAATCGACAAAGGAAAACGGCTATCTTGACCGCACATTGGAGCAACTGAAGCGCGCCGGAGTTGAAACTGCAGTATGGGCGGGCATAATGGAAAATCCGCTGAAGGACGCAATTATGGAAGGCGCATCGTTTGCAAAGGAAAACGGCTGCGATTTTATAACGGCACTGGGAGGCGGCGCGGTGCTCGATTCGGCAATCGCAATATCGGCAATGGCAGCAAATCCGGGCGACCTCTGGGATTACGTAAACGGCGGAACGGGCAAGGCACAGCCGCTTGTAAACAAGGGGCTGCCTATTGTTACGGTAGCGACCACATCGGGAACCGGCTCGGAAATAAACTGCTGGGGAGTTATTTCAAATCCGGAAACAAACGAGAAAATAGGCTTCGGCGACCCGTCGCTTGTTCCGGTGCTATCGATTGTCGATCCGGAGCTTATGACAACGGTTCCTCCGAGATACACGGCGTTCCAGGGCTTTGACGCGCTCTTCCACAATACGGAGGTTATGATGTCAAACGGCGTTAATATTTTAAGCGAAACGCTTGCGCTCTCGGCAATAGAAAACATTGCGAAATACCTTCCGCGGGCAGTAAAGGACGGCGCGGACCTTGAAGCGCGCGAGCACGTTGCGTACGGCAGCACGATAGCCGGCATGACAATGCAGCTTACGTCAACAACGGCTCAGCATTCCATGGAGCACGCCATGAGCGCATACCACCACAGCCTGCCGCACGGCGCCGGGCTTATAATGATTTCAAAGGCGTTTGCCGAATACTTTATAGAAAGACACGCCTGCGATGAGCAGTTTGTTAAAATGGCAAGAGCTATGGGCATACACGACGCCGCCAAGCCCGAGGACTTTATAACGGCGCTTGTTAAGCTGCAGGAGGACTGCGGCGTTGACAGCCTTAAGATGAGCGATTACGGCATCGAAAAGTCGGAATGTATGACGCTTGCGGTAAACGCACGCGAAACAATGGGCGGGTTATTTTTGGCAAATCCCTGCGAAATGAGCGATGAGGATTGCGCCGGGATATTTGAGAAAGCCTACAGATAAAAAGAAGCAAAAAAGAGGGCTGCTCGATTTCAGATACAGATCGGCAGCCCAAATTTATATGTTAAAAAATTTCAATGCTATATTAAAATAAAGTACAATACACAGCGCGTCAACCACCGTAGTTATTATCGGCGCGGCCATAACGGCAGGGTCAAGCCTGCATTTTTTCGCTATCATCGGCAGCATACAGCCGATAAGCTCCGCCATTATAACGGTACCTATAATCGACAGCGATATGACAACCGCAAGCGTGACGTCGCGGTAAAATACAAGTATCCGCAGCCCATTTACGATTGCAAGAGAAAAGCTTAATATAAGCGATATTCTGAACTCCATCCAAACGACCTTGAAAAAGTCCTTTAATTGGATTTCATCAACCGACATACCGCGTATAATCATCGTTGAGCTTTGCGAGCCGCAGTTTCCTCCAGTACCCATGAGCATCGGTATAAACGATACGAGTATCGGCACGCTCTCGAACGCACTTTCGTAATACGCAAGTATTGAGCCTGTGAGCGTTGCGCTCAGCATGAGCACAAGCAGCCACACTATTCTGTTGCGCGCGTGCTTCAGGTCCGACGTTTTAAAATAGCTTTCCTCCGCCGGCGCCATGGCTGCCATTATTTCAATATCCTCCGTGGTTTCTTCCTGGAGTACGTCGATGGCGTCGTCAAACGTTACTATTCCGACAAGGCGCATTTCGTCGTCAACGACGGGCATTGCAACAAAGTCGTATTTGTTCATCTTTTTTGCAACGTCTTCTTTATCGTCAAGCGTATTGACACACACGGGCGTGTCCATTAAATCTTCGATTTTTTCTTTTTCGCCGGCAAGCAGCAGCGTCCTGACCGATATATATCCGAGCAGCCGCCTGTTATCATCCGTAACATAGCACGTGTATATCGTTTCCGTTTCATGAACCTTTCTGCGTATCCGCTTTATTGCGTCGCTTACCGTCATTTTCGGCCTTAACGATATATATTCGACAGTCATAAGGCTGCCCGCGCTGTCCTCGGGATATTTTAGTATTTCGTTTATCATCTGCCGTTTTTCGGGGTCGGCATTTTTAAGTATTCGCTTTACGACGTTTGCCGGCATCTCGTCAACTATATCAACCGCGTCGTCAACATACAGCTCGTCTATGACCTCTTTTAATTCGCTGTCCGAAAAACCGTGTATCAGAAGCTCCCTGTCCTCCGGCTCCATAAGCGCAAACGTGTCGGCGGCAAGGTCCTTCGGCAGCAGCCTGAAAAGCACCGGCAGCGCCTCCTCCTTGACACCCGAAAAAAACGACGCGATGTCCGCCTCGTTCTGCGATGAAAGTATATCGCGCAGCGTCTGATATTTTTTTGCCTCGTAAAGGCTTTCTATCGCCTTTTCCATAGACAGCGCCATTTTTTTCCGCCTCCCGTCCGCCGAATAAATTTAAGGTATATAATTAGTATACTCCAAATCGGCCGCCGTGTCAATTTGATTTTTGTAAATATCGCCGTGTTTTTGTAAAAAGTGCGTGTGCAAACAACGATACCGTTTGTGTATTTTAGCAAATTTATTACGATAAAATTACAAAAGCTTGACTATTATTACATGGTGACAAACGCCGTCGTATGAAGTATAATATATATGATATTATTAAGCTTATATATTATTTTATTTATACAAAGGGAATGAAGGAGCGTAAAGGCAATGAATAACACAATAAAAAAGCTTTCGGCTGTTTTTGCGGCGGCATTTGCCGTATCGGGGCTTGCGTCATGCGGCTCGGGCGGGGAATCGCCGTATGATTTTTCTATAGTGAACAATCTCGGAACGCCGATTTCGGAGGTATATATTTCCGAGAGCATAAATCAAGACTGGGGCGAAAATCTGCTCGGTACCTCGGTGCTTGAAAACGAGAAAACGCTCGAAATAGAATTTTCGGGCGCGCCGACGTCAACGTCCGTTTTTGACATAGACGTTATAACAAACGGCGGAACGGAATATCAGTTCAGCTCCATAGACCTGAATACCGCCGAGGTCGTTACGCTCATGATGCAGGACGGCGCTCCCGTTGCGTCCGTTCAGTAAGGCGCAAAGGAGAAAATTGATGGATCCGTTAAATTCAAAAATAGCCGGAATGCTTAAAAAAACAGCTCCGCGGCTTGTGTTTGCGCTCATATGCGGGCTTGCGTATTTTGTTATAGTTATGCGCTTTGTTTCGGCGTACACCTCCCACGCGGCGCTTATGGCCATGTTCATCGCGCCGGCAGTGATATGCGGCGGAGCGTATATAGTCATCGTTATTTTAAAGCGCGCGTTTGAAAACGAGGGGCGCGGCATTGCGGCAACGTTTTATATGAATCTTTTTATAATCCTGACGGCGGCACTTATCGCCGCCGCATCGGCGGCAGGTGCTCTATGAGCATAAATATAGGCGGGCTTAACATACAGGGCAGGTTTTTTCTCGCTCCGATGGCCGGCGTAACGGACGTTGTATACAGGCGTATCTGCCGCAGCCGCGGCGCGGCGCTTACCTACACGGAAATGGTGAGCGCAAAGGGGCTTTACTATAACGACAGAAAAACAAAAGAGCTTACAAAAACGGACGGCAGCCCCTGCGCCGTTCAGATATTCGGAAGCGACAGCGGGATTATGGCAGAGGTTGTGCCGAAGGTTTTAAGCAGCGGCTGCGATATGATAGATATAAACATGGGCTGTCCCGCGCCAAAAATAGCCGGCAACGGCGACGGCAGCGCGCTTATGAAAAATCCCGCGCTTATGGGTGAAATAATGCGAAGCGTTGCCGATGCGTCGCCCGTACCCGTGACGGCAAAAATACGCAAGGGCTGGAGCGCATCAAGCATAAATGCCGTTGAGTGCGCAAAAATCCTCGAAGCAAACGGCGCGGCGGCAGTTGCCGTTCACGGCAGAACGCGCGAGGAATATTACAGCGGCACCGCCGACTGGGATATAATACGCGGCGTAAAACGCGCCGTATCCGTTCCCGTTATAGGCAGCGGCGACGTATGGAGCGCGGAGGACGCCGTGAGGATGCTCGAATACACGGGCTGCGACGCCGTTATGATAGCGCGCGGCGCGGAAGGGAACCCGTTTATATTCAGGCAGGCAAACGAGCTTTTAAAAACGGGCAGCATATCATTTTACCCGACGTCGAAGGAAAAGCTCTGTCAGTGCATCGAGCATATACGCGCGCTTGTTGAGGACAAAGGCGAACCGAGGGGCGTTAAGGAAGCGAGAAAGCATATAGCATGGTATATAAAAGGCCTGCCGGGCGCGTCAAGGCTCAAGGGCGAAATTTTTAAAATTAGTGATTTTGCTGTAATGGAAAGCGTTTTAAAAAGCTATGTTGAACAACTGTGAGAATTTGACGAAAAACATAAAAACCACTTGAAAAAATCATTGTGTTTTGATATAATTAAATTTAATATACAGCACATTCAAATAACGTAAAGCGCAGATAGGAGGAGCAACTATGACAGACAAATTTGCAAAGGAAGGGCTTACCTTTGACGATGTCCTGCTTACACCGCAGGCGTCCGATTTCACACCGAACGAGGTAGACCTGACAACGTATCTTACCAAAAACATCAAGCTCAATATCCCGCTTATGAGCTCGGCAATGGATACTGTTACCGAGTCTGCAATGGCGATAGCAATTGCGCGCGAGGGCGGAATAGGAATAATCCACAAGAACATGACAATAGCCGAACAGGCTGCGGAGGTTGACAAGGTAAAGAGAAGCGAAAACGGAGTTATAGCCAATCCTTTTTCACTTACGCAGGAGCATACTTTAAAGGACGCCGACGATCTTATGGCGCGTTACCGCATAAGCGGCGTTCCCATTTGCGACGCCGACAACAAGCTTATCGGAATCATAACGAACCGCGACCTGAGATTTGAAACGGATTTCGACAAGAAAATAAAAGAAGCTATGACCTCGGAAAATCTTGTTACCGCTCCTCAGGGAACGACACTTAAAGAGGCTCAGAAAATACTTTCAAAATATAAAATAGAAAAGCTCCCGATAGTGGATTCGGAAATGCACTTAAAGGGTCTTATCACAATAAAGGACATAGAAAAAGCGATCCGCTATCCCCTTTCCGCAAGAGATGAAAAGGGCCGTCTGCTTGCCGGCGCGGCAATAGGCGTTACAACAGACGCCCTCGAAAGAGTACAGGCCGTTGTTGACGCCGGAGCCGACGTTATAGCTTTGGACAGCGCCCACGGCCATTCAAAGAACATAATAAACAAGGTACGCGAAATTAAAGCGGCGTTCCCGAATATCCAGATAATTGCCGGAAACATAGCAACGGGCGAAGCCGCAAAGGCTCTTATAGAAGCCGGTGCGGACTGCCTTAAGGTCGGCATAGGCCCCGGCTCGATATGCACAACGCGCGTCGTTGCCGGTATAGGCGTTCCGCAGATAACGGCTGTTTACGACGTTGCTCAGGTTGCAAAGCAGTATGACATACCGATTATAGCCGACGGCGGCATAAAATATTCCGGCGACCTCACAAAGGCAATAGCTGCGGGCGCAGACGTCTGCATGATAGGAAGCCTGTTCGCCGGCTGCGACGAAAGCCCCGGAGAATTTGAAATATACCAGGGCAGACGCTTCAAGGTCTACAGAGGCATGGGTTCTCTTGCCGCAATGGAAAAGGGCTCAAAGGACAGATACTTCCAGACGGGCTCTAAGAAGCTCGTTCCCGAGGGCGTTGAGGGACGCGTTCCCTACAAGGGTCCCCTTTCCGATACGGTGTTCCAGATGATGGGCGGCTTAAAGAGCGGCATGGGCTACTGCGGAACAAGAACAATCCGCGAGCTTAAGGAAAACGGCAAATTCATAAGAATAACCGGCGCCGGCTTAAGAGAAAGCCATCCTCATGATATTTATATCACCAAGGAAGCTCCCAACTACAGCTACAATAATCAGGGCTGATATTACAGAAACATACAGCAAAAGCTGCGGATATGCCGCGGCTTTTGTTTTTGAAAAAAATACGGCAAAACCGCATATCGCGGTCGAAAATAAGGCGGTACACAACATATGGGCGCCGCCAAAATTTTCACAAAAAGTTTAAAAATAAAGGTTGACATAAGAGTAATCTTGTTGTATTATATATGTAACACTTGCGTAATAAATTCGTCGTGATGCTGCCAAAACGCGTATATTTCAGGCAAAAGCATCACGGCAAAACGGAGAAAGAAATGTATTATTATATCAAGGGACGGCTTGCAAAAAAGAGTGACAACAGCGTTGTTATAGACAACGGCGGCATAGGCTACAGGATATACACCTCGGCAAACAGTCTCAGCGGCGCGGGCGAAGCGGGAAGCGAAATAAAGATGTATACGCATCTTAATGTCAGGGAGGACGTTTTTGACCTTTACGGCTTTATTACCGAGGAGGAGCGCGATATGTTCCTTAACCTGCTCTCGGTATCCGGCGTAGGTCCGAAAGCGGCGCTTGCCGTTTTGTCCGCCGCCGCACCGGCAAAGCTTGCGCTTGCCGTCATAACGGGCGACGCAAAAACGATAACGAAGGCGCAGGGCGTAGGGCCCAAAATGGCTCAGAGGATAATTCTCGAGCTCAAGGACAAGCTCAAAAACGAGGACCTCGATATTCTGCCCGATGATTCGCCGGAAACCGATACAAAAGACAGCGGCGCATCGGCGGACGCCGTAAGCGCGCTTGTTGTTCTCGGCTACAGCGCGGCGGACGCATCGAGGGCGGTAAGCGAAGCGGGGACGTCGGAAAATACCGAGGAAATAATAAAGCGCGCGCTTGTGCAGCTTATGAAATAGCTTTTGCCGTTTCAAATAAAAAATTATTCTGGAGGCTGAGCATTTGTTTGACGAGGACGAAAGATTTGTCACCGGTGATTTTATAAGCGAGGACGTTGAAATAGAAAACGGCTTAAGGCCGAGACGCTTTGAGGATTACATCGGGCAAAAAAAAGCAAAGGAAAATCTTGAGGTATACATAAAAGCGGCAAAGGAGCGGCGCGAAGCGCTCGACCATGTTTTGCTATACGGTCCTCCGGGGCTTGGCAAAACAACGCTTGCCGGCATAATCGCAAATGAGATGGGCGTTAATATAAGAATAACGTCCGGCCCCGCAATAGAAAAGGCGGGCGACCTTGCCGCGATACTTACGAATCTTTCCCAGCATGATATTTTGTTTATAGATGAAATTCACAGGATGTCAAAGAGCGTTGAGGAAATACTGTATCCCGCAATGGAGGATTATGCTCTTGATATAATAATAGGAAAAGGCCCCGCGGCAAAATCGATACGCATCGATTTACCGAGGTTCACGCTTATCGGCGCAACAACGCGCGCAGGGCTTCTGTCCGCGCCGCTGCGCGACCGTTTCGGCGTTATAAGCCGCCTTGAGCTTTACGAGGTTGATGAGCTTAAGGAAATCGTTTTGAGAAGCGCGGGGATACTCGGCGTTGAAATAGACGAGGACGGCGCGCTTGAAATAGCGTCGCGTTCGCGCGGGACTCCGAGAATAGCAAACAGGTTTCTGAAGCGCGTAAGAGACTTTGCGCAGGTTGTGGGAAACGGAAAAATAGATTACGAAACGGCGGATAAGGCGCTCAGGAAAATGGAGGTTGACGAGCTCGGTCTTGACAGCATAGACAGCAAGCTCTTAACCACAATGATAGAAAGCTTCGGCGGCGGGCCTGTCGGCCTTGAAACGCTCGCGGCAACGATAGGCGAAGAGCCGAACACAATCGAGGACGTGTATGAGCCGTATCTTTTGCAGATAGGCTTTATATCGCGCACGCCGCGCGGACGCGTGGCAACAAAGCCTGCGTATGACCATTTCGGCATACCGTTCGGCGGTCAATAATTTACATATAAAACGGAAAACAAACATTTTGAAAGGAGACGCAGTATAAACAATGCGGAAAATCAGATTTTTTGCAGCTTTATTATTTGTGTTTTTCGGCATAGCTGCCGGAGCGTCGGCTAACGCGATGCTTTTAAGCTATGACGGCGGTGTTTATTCATACAGCGGAGCCGTTTACGATCTTATAGTAAACAACAAAAAGCTCGAACCGGCGCTTGAGCCGATAATCTTTAACGACAGGGCGCTTGTGCCTGTCCGCGACGTTTTTGAGGAGGTCGGAGCAACGGTAAATTACGACGGCGAAACTCAGACGATTGAAGTAATAGACAATGATACTTACATCAGAATGAACATAAACAACAACGTGGCATACGTAAACGGCAGGGAAACTGTCATTCCCGATTCCGTCGTTCCCAAGCTTATAAGCAAGCTCGGCGGCGAAACAAAAACTATGGTGCCGGTGCGGTTTATAAGCGAAACGATAGGCCTTGACGTCGATTTTGACGGCGACGTCGGAGCGATACTTGTCGAATCCGATGAGAATTACGCACAGGCAACGCCCGTTCCGACACAGGCCCCGACGCCCGAGCCGACCGCCGCGCCGACGGCGGAGCCGCGTCCTCAGGTGCTTGACGTAACTTACGAGGACGTTGAGGACGGAAAAATTGCCGTAACCGTAAAGCTCGACAGTCCGGCGGATTATTCGTATTTTACTTTGAGCGACCCGGAGCGGTTTGTTGTTGATATAGAAAACTCGGACTGCACATTCGGCGAACGCACGCTTTATGTAAATAACGGCGGCATAGATTCCGTAAGAGTCGGCACAAACCCCGAACGTACAAGGATAGTGGTTGACGTTGACAAGCTCGACAATTACGGCTTCGGCACAAACGGAAACGATATTATTATATATGTAAGGGCGTCGTCGTCCGGAGTTGTGATAGAGCCTGCCGAAACACCCGTTCCGACACAGAAGCCGTCGCAGAACGTCGTATACAATAAAAAGCTTATTGCGCTTGACGCCGGTCACGGCGGTTACGACCCCGGCGCACAGGGCACGCTTGACGGAACAACGATAAACGAAAGCGACCTGACGCTTCAGATAACGTACAAGGTCAAGAAGATACTCGAAAGCAACGGTTTCTCCGTGCTTATGACGCGCTCCGACGATACGTATAAAACGCTCATAGAGCGTCCGCAGCTTGCGAATACAAATAACGCAGCGCTGTTTGTGAGCATACATATCAATTCCGTTGACGGAGCGCCTACGGCAAACGGCACCGAGGTATATTACGCCGAATCAAACAACGGCGACGTCGGCGGCGTAACAAGCAGCATGCTTGCAAAGAATATATTAAATTCAATGATAAGCGCAACCGGCGCAGCAAACAGAGGCGTTAAAACGGCAGAGCACGCCGTAACAAAGCGCTCGAATATGCCGGCATGCCTTGCCGAGGTCGGCTTTATAACAAACGAAACGGAGCTTAGAAATATGTCAAGCTCGGATTATCAGTATAAAGTCGCACAGGGTATCGCAAACGGTATTATGAATACGATAGCCGAAATGAAGTAATACAGCGCAAAAATCAACAAGGGATACGGGCTTTTCACTGCCCGTATCCCTTTTGTCTTGCATCATTTACTGCGTACCTAAAGGAGTAAAGCTGCCCGGCGTTTGGTATTTCTTTTTTTGCATATTACAGCCCCGCCCGGTTCAGCGTTCACATTTTTGCGGACGCGGAAATATTATATAGCAAATAATATTGTTTTTATGGAGGGGAATTATCATGTGCGGAATTTGCGGTTACATAAATTACAAAGATGATTTTATAGGAAAAGAAAAACGCCATACGGCGCTGCTCAGTAAAATGACGTCATCGCTCACGCACCGCGGCCCCGATTCCGAGGGGTATTGGATTGGCGACAGCGCGGCGTTCGGGCACAGGCGGCTTGCCGTTATAGACGTTGAGCGCGGCGCACAGCCGATGAAGCGGACCGTATGCGGCCATGAATTTGTTATAGCGTACAACGGCGAGCTTTACAACACTTCCGATTTAAGAAGCGAGCTTGAAAAATGCGGCTATGAATTTTCCACATCATCGGATACCGAGGTGCTGCTCTATTCATACATACATTACGGCGAAAAATGCGCCGAACGCCTTAACGGCATTTATGCTTTTGCAATATGGGATTCGATGCGCCAGCAGGTATTTTTATGCCGCGACCGTTTCGGCGTTAAGCCGCTGTTTTACGCCGTTTCGGGGGATGCGTTTGTGTTCGCGTCGGAAATAAAGACGCTTTTTGAATATCCCGGCATTGAGCCCGCGCTTGACAGGGCCGGGCTTTGCGAGCTGTTCGGCATGAGCCCCGCAAGGACGCAGGGCTGCGGAGTGTACAAGGGCATTTTTGAGCTTCGTCCGGGGCGGTACATGACGGTTTCGCGCCGCGGGATAAGCACAAAAAAATACTGGGAGCTAAAGAGCCTTGAGCACACCGACGATTACGAAACGACGATCGAAAAGGTCCGCGGGCTTGTTTACGACAGCGTAAAGCGGCAGCTTGTTTCGGACGTACCGCTTGCGTCATTTTTGTCGGGCGGGCTTGATTCGAGTATAATATCGGCAATAGGCGCGCTTGAAGCCAAAAAGCGCGGCGAACGCTTTTCAACGTATTCGTTCGATTATGAAGGCAACGACAAATATTTTACAGCATCGCGCTTTCAGCCCGATTCCGATTCACAGTGGGTGCCGCGTCTTGCCGAATATTTCAATTTTGACCATACGTATCTTGTATGTCCCAATTCGGCGCTTACGGAGCTTTTAAAGGAAACACTTTACGCAAAGGATCTGCCCGGCATGGCTGACGTTGACGCGTCGCTTTTATATTTCTGCCGCGAGGTCAAAAAACGTCATACCGTCACGCTTTCGGGCGAATGCAGCGATGAAATTTTCGGCGGTTATCCGTGGTTCAGGGACGAAAAGGCGTTTAAAACGCGCGCGTTCCCGTGGTGCTATGACCTTGACGTCCGCAAAGAAATTTTAAAGCCGGCCGTGCGTGAAACGCTTCGTCTTGACGAATACGTTTCGGAGCAATACGAGCGTTCCGTTGCCGAAACGCCCGTGTTTGAGGGCGACAGCGCCGAGGAAAAACGCCGCCGCGAAATATCGTATCTTAATATAAATTGGTTTATGACAAACCTGCTTGACAGAAAAGACAGAATGTCGATGGCGTCGGGGCTTGAGGTGCGCGTTCCGTTCTGCGACCACAGGCTTGTGGAGTACGTTTGGAATATTCCGTGGGAGATGAAAAACAGGAACAATGTATCGAAAAACGTGCTGCGCGAAGCGGCAAAGGGATTGCTGCCGGAGGACGTGCGCCTGCGCCGCAAAAGCCCGTATCCGAAAACTCACAATCCGCATTACGAAGCGGCCGTCAAAAAGCTGCTTGCGGAAACGATTGCGGACGGCAGCGCGCCGATTCTCGCGCTTTGCGACAAGTCAAAATTAAATGATGTTTTAAACGGCGAATTTGATTATTCAAAGCCGTTTTTCGGTCAGCTTATGGCAATGCCGCAGTTTGTCGGGTATATTTTGCAGGTGAATTATTTGCTTGAGAAATATTCACCACATATTGTTTGATGTTTTTCTCAAAGGGGGCTTCGCCCCCTTTGGAACCCCCTCTGGGGGGTTTGTTTTTTTGTTTGTTTGCGCGCGCGTCACCATTTGCTCCGAGCTGGT
>DVLU01000013.1 GCA_018715365.1 Candidatus Ornithomonoglobus intestinigallinarum
TGGGGGCGAAGCCCCCACGTAAAAAGAAAAAAACAATTTTCAGTGGGCGGCATAAGCCGCGAACGGACGGCTATGCGCCCCCTTTGGAACCCCCGGCGGCTGCCGGGAGATTTTTTGTTTGCGGCATAAAAAAACGAAGCCGCTGAAATTCAGCGGCTTCGGCAATTTTAATACCAAATTACTCCTCTGCGGGAAGCTCAATATTTATATCGGCTCTGAACGCTTCCTGATCCCAGTTTACGTCCGCTCCCAATGAGTCGGCAATAAATCTGAGCGGAACGAACGTCCTGTCCTGAACGACCTTCGCGGGAACTTCAAGCTCCACCGGCTCGCCGTCAACAAACGCCGTTGTGTTATCTATCTGAAGCACTACTGTTGACAGGTCCGAATTTCCCTCCTCGTCGGTCACGTTCTTTGTTCCTATGACCGTCAGCGTATCCTGATCCCACGCAACGTTTGCTCCGCACGCTTCAAATATCGCACGAACGGGCACAAGCGTTCTGTCGTTCTCAATAAACGGCTCCGCATCAAACGTCATCTGTGTGCCGTTAAGATATACGGCAGGCGCTTCGGCAAACGCCGGAACGGCCATAGACAACGCTGTGGCAGCCGCAGCAATTAAAGACGCTGTCTTTCTCATTGTAATCAGTCCTTTCAAGCTTTATGTTGTCCGCCAGGTACAACCGGACGCCGCGCAAACGCACGGCACCGCAAATCTATTATAGCAGAACGCCGCAAAAAATGCAAGCGTTTTTTACAATTTTGTTACAGAGTTTGTTACAGAGCTTTGCAAAACCCTTGTCAATAAACCGCTATCGATTCTATAACTATGTTCTCAACGGGCCTGTCCGACGCATCGGTTTGCGCCGACGCAATATCATCAATAATATACATCCCCGATATAACCTTGCCGAACGCCGCGTAGCTTCCGTTCAGGTGCGGCGAATCCTCCTGCACTATGAAAAACTGCGACGACGCACTGTTCGGGTCCTCCGCCCTTGCCATAGACACAACGCCGCGCTCATGCTTTATAAAATTGGGATAGCCGTTTGAAATAAACTCACCGGTTATCGTTTCCGCAGGCTGCTGCGTTCCGCTTTCGTTAAAGCCGCCGCCCTGAATCATGAATCCGTCTATAACGCGGTGGAATATCAGCCCGTCATAAAAGCCCTCGTTCGCAAGCTTTTCAAAATTCGCAACGCTTTCCGGCGCAATATCCGGATACAGCTCAAGCTCTATTTCACGCCCGTCCCGCATCGTTATGATCACGTTTTTAACGCGCGCTTCGCCGCGCACATACGCGTCATATGCGTCGTACATACCGAACATGAGCTTTTCGTAATTCATAAGCTGCTCCGCGTAGCCGCTGTTTTCCTCGGTCATATCGGCGTTAAGCGTTACCGACGCCGTAAGCGACGCCTGATCCCAGCTCACGCTCGCGCCGAGGAGCTCGCCCAGCGCCCTCAGCGGCAAAAGCGTCCTGTCGTTTATAACAACGGGCGGCATATCCATATCATACCAATCCTCGATCGACGCCGGCGAAAGCTTAAATGCTGTAGGCTTATCTATCCACATCATATACAATGTGTTGTCACGGTAGATATTAACGCCCTTTGTATCGCCGTCCCATGCTATATCACAGTTAAGCGCTTCCGATATTGCCCTGACCGGAACGACCGTCCTGTCGTTCAATACCATTGCCGGAACGTCGGAATTTATTTTTACTCCGTTCACCTCGACGGTTATATCATCCGCAAGAGCAGCCGGCGCACAAAGCATGAGCACCGCGGCTGCCGCAAGCAATAATTTTTTTATCTTCATGTTTTTTCCTTTCCCATACAAAAGCAATAAACGTTATTTTTTAATCCGCAAGCCGGATTGTTTTTATTATCCAGTCGTCCACGGGCTTATCCTGATAACCCGTCGGCGCTTCCGCTATTTCGTCAACGACGTCCATGCCGTCCGTAACCTTGCCGAACGCCGCATACTGGCCGTCAAGATGCGGTGCGTCGTCATGCATTATAAAGAACTGCGACGATGCGCTGTTCGGGAACATCGTCCTTGCCATCGAAAGCACTCCGCGCTCATGCTTCAGCGGATTGTTAAAGCCGTTTGAATTAAACTCGCCCTTTATCGGCGCAGCCTCTTTATGTCCGCCGTCAGCCGTAAAGCCGCCACCCTGGATCATAAACCCGGGTATTACGCGGTGGAATATAAGACCCTCAAAGAAATTGTCCTCTATGAGCTTCACAAAGTTTTCCACCGTTACCGGCGCAATTTCGGGATACAGCTCCGCTTTTATAACGCCGCCGTTTTCCATTTCTATTTCTATATTTACAGTTTCCATGCTATACCTCCGTTCTGCCGTCAGGGTACGGCTATAACAATGCTCTTTATAACCACGGGCTCAACGGGCACGTCGCTCATACCGTTTGAGAGCGACGTTGTTTCAACCGCGGCTATTTCGTCTATAACCTCAAGTCCCTCGGTGACTTTACCGAACGCCGCGTATTCGCCGTCAAGATGCGGCGCGTCAGCGTGCATTATAAAGAACTGCGACGATGCGCTGTCCGGCACGTTCGTCCTTGCCATAGAGAGCACTCCGCGCGTATGCTTAAGCGGGTTTTCAAAGCCGTTTGACGCAAATTCGCCCTTTATCGTGTCGGCGGGCTTTTCCTCCATATTTTCATCATAGCCGCCGCCCTGTATCATAAAATCGGGTATTACGCGGTGGAATATAAGGCCGTCGTAAAAGCCTTCGCTTGCAAGCTTTTCAAAATTCGCAACCGTTTCGGGCGCAACGTCCGGATATAATTCGGCTTTCATCGTTTTATCCTCACCGTTTACGTTTACCGTTATTTCGGCATAATGCTTATCCTGCGTAAGCTCCTCGAGAGATTTTGTCTGCTCCGCCGGAGCCGGCGTTGATGTGGCGGGCGCCGGAGTTATCTCGGGCGCTTCCGTTGTTGTGCATGCGGCAAGCAGCATAACCGATGCCGCCGCCGCAAAGATAAATCCAAACAGCTTTTTAAGTTTCATAATTTAAACATCAATTCCTTTCATATATTTAATCGTCAAGGTCCGTTACCGTTTCCTCCGGGTCAACGGGTTCTTCGCCGTCGTCCTCCGGCACTTCGTTTTCCGGCGCCGCGGCTTCGGTATCGTCGTCACGCTCCGTCAGCGCTATCGAAACGACGCTCACGCCCTCGTCAAGACGCATAAGCCTTACGCCCTGCGTGTGGCGTCCGTAGGTGCTTATCTCCTCCGCGTGCATTCTTATAACTACGCCCTCGGAGGTTATCATCATAATATCGTCATTGTCGGTTACTGCCGCAACGCCCGCGATCTTGCCCGTCTTTTCCGTTATCTTATACGTGTACAGGCCCTTGCCGCTTCTCGTCTGAAGCCTGTATTCGCAAAATTCCGTTTTCTTGCCGTAGCCGTTTTCCGTAACCACAAGCAGCTCCGCGCCCTCGGTGACAGGTCCCGCGCAGGCGCCGACAACGTAGTCGCCTTCATTCAGCGAAATACCCTTTACGCCGCGCGTTGTTCTGCCCATTGCCCTTACGTCCTTTTCCGCAAAGCGTATTGCAAGTCCGTCATGCGTCACAAGCATTATTTCGCTTTCGCCGTCCGTAAGCGCAACCTGTATAAGCTCGTCTCCCTCGACTATGTCTATGGCTCTCAGGCCGCCGCTGCGTATTCTCGAATAGTCCATAATATCGGTTTTCTTAACGAGCCCGTTTCTTGTTATAAACGTCAGGTAATTTCCGCTCTCGAACTCCGAAACGGGTATCATCGTGCTCACCTTTTCGCCGGCCTCAAGCGGCAGAAGGTTTACTATTGCCGTACCCTTTGCCTGCCTTGCCGCTTCGGGGATCTGGTATCCCTTAAGCCGGTAAACGTAGCCGCGCGTTGTGAAGAACAGGATATGATGATGCGTTGAGGTTGTAAACAGGTCTTTTACAAAGTCCTCCTCACGCGTTGTCATACCCGTTATTCCGCGTCCGCCGCGGCGCTGCGAGCGGTAGGTGTCAACAGGCATACGCTTAACGTAGCCGTTGTTTGTTACGGTGACGATACACTCCTCCTCGTCTATGAGGTCGTCCATATCGAATTCATCAAATACGTTTTCTATTGCGGTGCGGCGGCTG
Source organism: Candidatus Ornithomonoglobus intestinigallinarum (assembly GCA_018715365.1). Lineage (GTDB taxonomy): Bacteria > Bacillota > Clostridia > UBA1381 > UBA1381 > Ornithomonoglobus_A > Ornithomonoglobus_A intestinigallinarum. The sequence goes on from DVLU01000013.1 coordinate 4,155, forward strand.
TCGCCGTACTTATTCTTTATTTCCCGGAGATCGTCCTTGACGATCCCGAGCACTCTGCCCTCGTCGGCAAGTATCGATTCAAAGTCGGCTATCTTAACCTGCAGCTCCTCGTATTCGGTTTCAATCTTGTCGCGCTCCATGCCGGTTAGCCGTCCGAGAGGCATCTGCACTATGGCCGTCGTCTGGACGTCGGAAAGCTCAAACCTTTCGGCGAGCTGCGCCTTGGCGTCAGGTATGCTCTTTGATGACCTTATTATTTTAACAACCTCGTCCACGTTGTCTATAACAACTCTGTAGCCCTCGAGCAGATGTGCGCGCTCCTGCGCCTTTTTGAGGTCGTATGCCGTTCTGCGGCGGATAACCTCCTCCTGATGGGCTATATAGCAGTCGATTATTTCCCTCAGGTTCAGTATCTTCGGCTGCCCGTCAACAAGAGCAAGCAGTATAACTCCGAACGTATCCTGCATTTGCGTATATTTATACAGGTTATTTAAAACGACGTTCGGGTTTGCATCGCGCTTTAATTCGATTATAAAGTGAATTTCCTCTGCCGATTCGTCGCGCGTTGATGCTATGCCGTCAATTTTACCATCGCGCACAAGCTCATTTATGTGCTTTTCAAGCCGCGCCTTGTTCACCTGATACGGCAGCTCCGAAACGACTATACGCGTTTTGCCCTTGCTGTCCTCTTCTATTTCGGCCTTCGCCCTTAAAATTATCCTTCCGCGTCCAGTTGTGTAGGCGCTTCTTATGCCGCCTCTGCCCATTATAACGCCGCCCGTCGGAAAATCCGGGCCGGGGATATAATTCATAAGCTCCTCTATGGAGATAAGCGGGTCGTCTATAACGGCGATTATACCGTCTATTACCTCCGTAAGATTATGCGGAGGGATATTCGTTGCCATGCCGACGGCGATACCTGCCGAGCCGTTTACGAGAAGATTTGGGAATCTCGCCGGCAAAACGTCCGGCTCTTTTAATTTATCGTCAAAGTTCGGCACAAAATCAACCGTGTCCTTTTCTATATCGGAAAGCATAAGCGCCGCTATTTTCGACATCTTTGCCTCCGTATAACGGTATGCAGCCGGCGGGTCGCCGTCTATCGAGCCGAAGTTGCCCTTGCCCTGAACAAGCGGATAGCGCAGCGAGAAATCCTGCGCAAGCCTTACGAGCGCATCGTAAACGGACGAGTCGCCGTGCGGATGATATTTACCCAAAACATCGCCGACGGTCGTTGCCGATTTTCTGAAATCATTTTCATAAAGCAGGTTCGATTCGTACATATCGTAAAGTATACGCCTGTGAACCGGCTTCATGCCGTCCCTTACGTCCGGGAGCGCACGGCTCACAATAACGCTCATCGCATAGTTTATATACGACTGCTTCATCTCCCTGTTTAAGTCAACGTCCACAATCTTTTGATTTCTGATTGCTTCCATGTTAAGCTCCAGTTCTTTGGATTTTTTTGCCATAAAAATATCCGCAGCCTTTCTGCCCGCGTGTAATACAATTCCGTCTTTTAAAAGCCCCGCCTGCGGGCGCGTGCGAGGTTATATATCAATAAAAAACCATAAGATAATTATACCATAAAAACGTTTAAAATGCAAGCTTTTGCGCTGTTTTTTGTTGAATATTCGCCGCTTTTGCCGTTACGCTCCGGCGCCGTCATACCGGCGCGGCAAAGACTGTTCTTTCACAATCGGGAGCGGGCGCATCGAACGTCATAAAGCCGTATTCAAACACGCTTTCAAAGCCGGCACGCTTTAAAATATATTTTATTTCATCGCTGCTCCACGCGCGCTGCAGATGGCGTTCCTCAAACCGCCTGTATGCGTCCCCTTCCCTTACGAAAAAGTCGAGAAGCATATCCGATATGTTGTGCTTTTCTATGTATCTGTTGCGCCATGCGTAGAATATATCCTTTTCGGAATATATAAACGTATTTGAGCCGAGCACGTTTTTCAGCTTATGGCGCGTGCTTATATCAAATATTATTATCCCTCCGGGATTTAAAAAGCAGGTGCGTATGCGCTTCAGCGCATTTTCAAGCAGCTTAGGCACAAGAACATAATTAAAGCCGTCTATTGCGCACACAAAGGCGTCCATGGTGCCGTAGAGATCGAGCGACGTCAGCGGCTGACAGAGATACAGAATATCGAGCCCGCCGCTTTTCCGGCGCGCCTCCGAAAGCATATCGGGCGAAATATCAACTCCCGTCATCGAATAGCCGCGCCGTGCAAGAGGTATCGTCATATTGCCCGTACCGCACGCAAGGTCGCATACAAGCTCCGGCGATTTATCATGAAGCGCAAATAAATTTTCTATATAATCGGCGTATCTGCCGTAATCCACATCGCCGCGCATAAGCCTGTCATAAACCTGCGCAAAATCCGCATACATACTCATTTTCCATTCTCCCCGCCGAGCCTGCTTATTACCAGATTATACCCGTTTTCGCCGTAATTGATACATCTGTTCACACGGCTTATCGTTGCTGTTGACGCGCCCGTTTTTGCGGCTATATCGTTGTACACAAGCCCGTTTTTCAGCATGACGGCAACCTCGAGCCGCTGCGAAAGCGACTTTAATTCCGACACCGTGCATAAATCCGCAAAAAAGCTGTAGCACTCGTCTACGGTTTTAAGGCTTAAAACAGCTTCAAAAAGCGCGTCGAGATGCTCGTTCCTTATCTTTTCCATTTACCTTTCCCTTTCAGCTGCATATCGTTTTATACTTATGATATTATACCACACATAAAAGCAAATGTCAAAGACTCCGTTGTTTTTACACATCAAGTCCGCCGCCGTTTACGGAAAAATCAAAGCAGCACGTTTCCACCTTTTCTTTCATATTATAAACAGAAACAAAAATCAAAATAAAAAGGAAGTGAAACCATGTATATCATAACAGGGTCGGTAACGTCGGCGTCGCGTCTTGCGCGCGAGGCGGAGCGCGTAAGCGGCTATCCCGCCTACGTCGTGCACACGCCGTCCGCGCTGCGCCACGGCGGCTGTTCATATTCGGTGCGGTGCAGCGAAAGCTTTCTTCCGTCCGTGAAAAAGGCCGCGCTCGAAACGGGCGTAACGATAAAGGGTATATATTCCGAAGGCTCGGAAAACGGGGAGCGTGTTTACCGTGATATATCTTGACAACGCAGCAACGTCGGCGCAAAAGCCGGAAATCGTTTATGAAACGCTCAGCTCCTTCACGCGCTTCCACAGCGCAAACGCGGGCCGCGGCACAAGCAAGGAAAGCCTTTTTTCGCTTAACGCCGTAATAAATGCGCAAAACGCCGCGGCGGAGCTTTTTAATATTTCAAAGCCGCAGAATATCGCGTTTACGCAAAACGCAACTCATGCCTTAAACGCCGCAATACTCGGCACTCTTTTAAAGGGCGGTCATGCCGTAACGACCGTCATGGACCACAACAGCGTGCTCCGTCCGCTTTTCAGGCTCGGGAATTTCACCGCCGTTCCCGCCGACAGGTACGGCTTCGTTTCGCCATACGAGCTTGAGCGCGCAATACGTCCCGACACAAAGATGATAATAATATCCCATGCGTCAAATGTCTGCGGCACGGTGCAAAATATAAAATCAGCCGCCAAAATCGCAAGGCTCCGCAAAATAAAGCTTATGATAGACGCGGCGCAGACCGCGGGGATTTTGACCATCGACAATTCCGTTCTCGGCGCGGACTTTATCGCCTTTTCCGGGCATAAAGGGCTTATGGGGCCTTTGGGCACCGGCGGGCTGTACGTTAAGGAGCCCGATGAACTCGAGCCTGTCATAACGGGCGGCACGGGGTCGGATTCCGAAGCGCTTTCTCAGCCGCGGACAATGCCGGATATGCTCCATTCGGGAACGATAAACACTCCGGCGATAGCGGCGCTTTCCGAGGGCATAAAATTTATTTTAAAAACGGGCACCGAAAATATAATCGCGCATGAACGCGAGCTTGCGGAGCTGTTCAGAAGCGAGCTTTTAAATATGGACGGCGTCACCGTTTACGGCAGCGGCGGGAACGGCGCGATAGGCACCGTCGCATTTAACATAGACGGCGCCGACAGCTTTGATGCGTGCGCCATGCTTTCCGGCTTTGCGCTCCGCGGCGGCTATCACTGCGCCCCGCTTGCGCATAAGGCTCTCGGCACGGAGAAAACGGGAGCCGTAAGGGCGTCGTTCGGGCTTTTTAACACGCGCGCTCACGCAAAGGCGCTTGCCGACGCCGTATTTTCGGCCGCCGCGGAGCTTCGCGCATCAAATGGCAGAACTTTTTTTCAAAAACCTATAGACTAAATCGCAAAAATGTAGTAAAATAGTTATATATACATTTTACAATACAAAACAAAAAAGGAGAGACCGATATGGTTTTAAAAACGCACGGGGAGCTTGGCGAGGTTTCCGTAAACAATGCAGTCATAGCCGAAATCGCAGGCGCCGTTGCGGCAAAATGCTACGGCGTTGTGGGCATGGCATGGAGAAATAAAAAGGACGGTATTGTAAGCCTCCTTATGCCGGATACAGTCACAAAGGGTATAAACATAACCGTTCAGGACGACGGCGTTGTGATTGAGATGAATATTATCGTCGAATACGGCATAAACATAAACACGATATGCAAGAGCATAGTGAACAACGTTCGCTACTCCATCGAGAATTCCGTCGGTATCAAGGTTAAACAGGTGAACGTGCGCGTTGAAGGCGTGCGCGTGGACGAATAGAAGGGCGGGCAGGAATGACAAATACACTTGACGGCAAAACGTTTGCGCAGATGATAATTTCCGGCGCAAACAATTTATACAACAACAGGGATACGGTAGACGATCTTAACGTCTTTCCCGTTCCCGACGGGGACACGGGCACAAATATGTCGCTTACCGTTACGGCAATGACAAAGGATCTTGCCGAAAAACAGCTTACGTCGCTTACAAAAACGGCCGATGCGATGTCGTTTGCAACGCTCCGCGGCGCACGCGGAAACTCGGGCGTTATACTTTCACAGTTTTTCCGCGGCATAGCAAAGGAATTAAAGGGCGAGGAAAGCTGCGGCGCAAAGGATTTTGCACGCGCGCTGACGTCCGGCTCAAACGCCGCATACAAAGCCGTAATGAAACCGACGGAGGGCACGATACTGACCGTCGCCCGCGAAGCGGCAAACGGCGCGTTCCTTGAAGCAACGGCCGACGGTACGCTTACCGAGGTGCTCCGCGCCGCGGTTGAGCGCGGCAACAAGGCGCTCGCCAGAACGCCCGAGCAGCTGCCGGCCCTTAAAAAAGCGGGCGTTGTTGACGCGGGCGGACAGGGCTGGATGTTTGTGCTTGAGGGCGCGCTGTATTTCCTCGAAAACGGCAGGTGCATCGAGCGCACCGACCCCGTACAGCCGGAGCAAAAGCCAGAAAAGCCGGAGCAGCAAAAGCAGCACGCTGCGCAGTCCGCATCGGACACAAAGGACATAAAATTCGGCTACTGCACCGAATTTATAATAGAAAAGAAAACCGCCGGGGAATCGGCCGATGCGTTAAGAAACGCAATTTCACAAAAGGGCGACTGTATGCTCGTTATAGACGATGACGACATTGTAAAGGTACATATCCACACAAACGAACCGGGATATGTGCTTCAGCAGGCAATAAAATTGGGCGAGCTTATAAATATTAAAATAGACAACATGAAGCATCAGCACCGCTCTCTTATAGAAGCGGACGGCGAAAGCGCTCCCGAGCCGGAACAGGCG
>DVLU01000003.1 GCA_018715365.1 Candidatus Ornithomonoglobus intestinigallinarum
CGCAGGACATCATGCCATCAGAGGCTCGTTGTCAAGCAAACCGTGGAATAAATGCGACCACGTTGTGCATTTTGCTGATTTTACTAAAAAACAAAGGTTTAATGTGTCCGTTATCTTGACATAGCACCACCCCTCATCTCTTTGTGTCTCATGAGCGCTTCTTGCCTTAATGATTATCCTTCCGTTTTCATCTCTTTTTACCTCTTCATCATCTGTTTTACATTCATCGCCACAGCCCTTAGTATTGTTGTTTTCTGTGGCGTTATCCGCCTTATTCTCATTATTTGATTTTCTGGAGTGTATCACAATATACTCAGGGGTTATATCTGTTGCACCTATTGTTATTTGTTCATCCATTTTTATTCTCCTTCTGAATTTTACAAAAAATATACTTTGTCGGTATCCCGGGGAAATTCCCGGGATACCGATACATTTTAATCATGTACTTCTTGCCTATATCACAGCGTATCCAATAGTTTACGATACCTGTTCTCAGTTTCGGGAAACAGATGTGCATACGTATTTAAGGTCACCTCTGTTGAAGAATGGCCCATCTGATTCGCTATGTATTTTATGTCACAGCCCTTGCTGAACAGCAGACTGCAATACGTATGACGAAGTATATGCAGGCCTGTTGCTTCTATTCCTGCCGCAGCATAGATGTAGTTAAGGTACTTTTCAAAGTTCCTTGTCCTTACCACATTCCCGTTCCTGCTGGTCGCAACAAAGCCTTCATCGTTGCCGTCATAATACAGCGCCTTATGGCTTTCAAAATACTTGGCCGCCTTCGCATTAAGGTATACCGTCCTGCATCCGCTTTTTGACTTTGTACTTTGCAGCTGCATATGCAGCTTTCCATCATCGCCTCTGGCAAGCACAAGATTCTGCTCAATATACAGCTTCTTGTTCTCAACGTCGACATTATTCCATTTTAGAGCCAGCGCCTCTCCACAACGTATACCTGTATACAGAATAAACATGTAGTAATACCCGAACCTGTAAACAGGCTTATCGACAGACTCGCACTTTCTCGTTGCTGCCGCCTCCAATCTCTTGATTTCTTCAAGACTCAAAGCGCGTATAACTTTTGTTTTTGAGAAGCTGCTTTCTGACGGAAGCACCACTCCCTTTAGCGGATTCTTTACGAGCTTATCCTCAATGATAAGTTGTTCGAAAAAGTTGTTCAGCGCTTGATATACTTTTCTTACAGAAGACTGTGACAGTCCACTTTTATATATAGGCGTTATCAATTCTGACTGTATTATATCGCTGTTGATCTCAGCTATGACCCGATTACCAAGCTTCGGAATTATATGATTCGAAACTGTTGAGCAGAGCCTGTCATAGCTGGTAGGTTTTAACTGAAGCTTTTTCTTGTTCTCCAGCCAATCGAGCATAGCTTCTGAAAGATACGTCTGTAAAATGGGTATATCCTTTAATACACGCTTCTGCTTTTGGTATGCCCTCATTCTCTTCAGTGCCCCCTGCTTTGTAGGCGCACTGAACGAACGTATCCTTGGTCTGCCCGTTTCCGGGTTCCAGCCATCCTGAAATCTTGCAACATAATTTCCCCGGCTGTCCCTGTAGACAGTTCCCTCTCCGTTTAATCTTCTACTCATTTTATCCCCTCCTTATAGCTTGCGGAAGAGCGAGATTTGCAAACCCCGCTCTCCATATATTTATACTAACGATTTTTCAAGGCTGCTAAGATATCTTTCCAGCGACTTTTCCCTGACATATAGCTTTCTTGAAAATCTCAATGCCGGAAAATTCCTTCTGTGAAAGAGCTCATATGCCGTTTTATGCGGTATCTGCAACCTCTCCTGTACATCCCTGACGGTTAAAAGTGCATTATTTTCCATGTATTCATTCTCCTTTTTAGTACTTATCTTTTACATCGTTTCAGCTTTTTAAAGTACTGCTGTTTTCATGTTAGCATAAACAGCAGCTTATGCTCTATAAAAGCGCTTCTTCTCCACTCGGATATACTTAATATTAGTAATCCTATACCGGCACGATATTTTCTTATAACAAATATTTACCGGAGCATGTATCTTATTGTCATTTGTATTGCAATATACTTACAATGAAAAATTTTTAAAATTTGTCTTGCCGGCAAGACGATTATATTATATAATAGATGTAAGTATATTTTTGACATATAGCTTTGGAATATTTTATTCGCTTAAGCTTTATCACGTGCTCATTATAACAGATTTACTTTGTTATGAACAGTGCGTGATGTCGTAAAATAAAAAAGGGTATATTATCTAAATAGACTAATTTTTAACACAGTTACGGAGGTAGAAAAATGGGCAGAAAGGCAAAAAACAGGAATCGTGATATAGTTGAATCATATCGTATTACGCCTGATATCAGGCGCTTTATGACGTCCCTCAGATCATGTAAGAATTTTGAAGAAGTCAAGGAACTTTTGCGTAACAATGACAGATATATAACTCTGACACGATTGCAAAAGCGTTATTACTATAAAGATCTATATGAAATGGCATCAAATATACACGGCAAAAATATCGATGGTTCTTTATATATAAGCAAATCTCAAATTTACAAATATTGCATTAATAATTTAGCCGTATCATCCGATATTTTGCACAAGGTTGATGATTCGAAGTTCGTGTCATTTAGTCGGCTCAAGCTGGACAAAAGGATCCATTGCTATCTGTTTTCGCTGATCCATCCCAACACATTGAATTTTGATAAAACAGGCATGCTTTTTTGTAATAAGATCAAACAAGACCTCGAGGAGATTCCTCAGTTGGAATACGAGCTGGCTAACTCTATCTTGCTTGATGGTCTTTTATTGGCATTTGACGAAATTATCACAAATGATAACAATACTTATCGCGTTGTTGAAGACAGTGACACTAAGGCAGTTGAGATCAGAGATAGAAATTTGAATGAAATCACGAACAGTGACTATAACTATTCTCTTAAATTATTAAAGCTATTATCGCCGACGCTGCTGTATCTTCTTGAACTGCGTAATAGTATTTATGAAGATGGTGGCGTTGACATTTCTGTTCAAAAAATATTATCGCAAAATTTTGTTCTTTGCGAAAAATATGCTTCAAAACAAATAGACCCACTATTCGATACATATAACAGCCTTACAGACGATATGCTGAGAATGACCGAGAAAATGGCCGAAAAATATCAGCAAATCAAAAAGAAAAGCAGCGATAAAAGCGACAACACAAACACCAATGCCGGTAAGGACAATGGTAAATCCGAAAGCGACAGTAACGCCAAGGGTAACAGCAAATCTAAGGATAAAAAAAGCGAAGAGCCTGATATACGTCTGTTTGCACTGCTCAATTTATATCATATAAATAGATATACCCATATTTTTGATATGGACCTGATGCGAAATTTTGACAATGCAACGCTCCATTTCCATAAACTTGGCGGATTTCTGACATCGATCACACTTAACAAGATATTCAACCCTGACCCGAACAAACGCATTAATGCACTTAAGGATGATCTGAGATTCAGGAACTCAATATTATATCCTAATATACTTGAAGAGCGTGATTACTCATTTATACGACAGATAATTATTGCAGCAGCGGGAATATTTAAAGATATATATTTTATAGCATATAGCAATAACCGTATAGATCAAGAGAAAGCATATAAATTCTTCGTTGATTTCAGTACAGATGATTCGATCAGGATGCTTTTGAATGATATGGATATAGAACAATACATTTATACCAAAATAGATGTTTCACCTGCTAAAAAATCAAGCAATAAATCGAATGGCGCTATGTATAAACAATTTAGCGACTGCTTTAATATTATATATGACGATCTATACAGAACCGCCAATTATGGAAAAAGACTGTGCAAAGAGTATCTGGAAAGTATTGACAGCAAACAAATAACAGACATAAACTTAACAGAGCTTGCCGACAAATTATACTATTTTCTGCAGAAATAGACAAAGCATAAAAATACCCGTAAATCTTTCAGAACTGCATATTAAGCGTCGGCAGCAGTTTTTGCTAAATTTTGATAAAATTACATTGCAAGCGGTGAGGTCATCCCCTCACCGCTTGCCTTTGATGTCGCTGTAGTAGTCGAGCACTGCCTTGATAACGGCTTCAATGACCGCCATGGCGACCTTCTTTATATATTCATTTCCCGTCACACCTCCTCTCCGCAATAGATGTAATCTTCTATCTCATCATACGTAAGACCATATGCAAGAAGCTCATCAATATCGTCTGCCGTTATGCCCATACCGGCGGCAACAGAAATTAAATCATTGTAATATGTATCGTCAAACTCACTCATACCGTAATTACTTGCCCCATAGCTTCTCCAGTCACAGCGGTAATCGAACATATCCTCATATTTGAATTTGCCGTATTCAAGCTTTCCGCTATTCGTTATCTTAAGAATATCGCCTTCAGTGATTTTGACTTCCTCGTATTTATGCTGCTTGAGTTCATTGAATAAGCTTGTGGATATAAGCGCCTTCCAGAGTATTTCTGCTGTTGATGCGTATACATACAACTGTTTATCCGGGAAATGCAGTATCTCCATCGGGCTGTCTCCCTTGACTATGTAGATGTTATTTGACTTATCAAGCACCGAAAAAGTGAAGCTGCCCTGAACCTTTTCAGCCATATATGCAAGGGTATCCATCGTGAGTTTTCTTTTGCTTTCTATGAGCTGCACCGCTATATAGCTGTCGGTCTCTATCTTCGTTTTCGGTAATTTAAGGCTGTTTCTTAAGAGCAGATCATTCATCAGCACTCCGTTATGAGCGAGTGCAAATTCGTCCCTGCCTGCTCGTCCTATGAACGGGTGATTGTTGTAGTTCTTTCGTTTGTCGCCCTGCGTGGCATGGCGGGTATGCCCGATAGCCGCTCTTGCTCCGTTAAGCTTAAATCTCATTCTATAGGCGTTAAGCGGCTTCTTATACACCTTCAAGCCCTTATCGTTGTATGCGATACCTGTCGCGTCCGTTCCCCTTATGCTTGCCTCCTCCGCAAGACGGGCTGTGAGATCGTCCGCATTTATCTTGCAATTTCCGTAATATAAAAATCCAAATAATCCACACATATAATTATCCCTCCGTTACTGTTTGTTCGTTGATATACAATCTTCGTCTTTTAAGATACTCGATAAGATTATCGTATCTATCCTTATCTATCCCTTTTACAAAGTCTGCCCATGACATTGCTTGAAACTGCTCATCGTTTAATCGCATTGCCGTTTCACAAAGATAATGTGTAAACTCAAGCGTCGCGATAAACGTTTCGTATCTAAGCGTCCCTCTGAATATCCTGAATTCCACTGTTGCATGATTCATCAGATTGACCGCCGTGTATCTTCCGAGTCCCGCTTTCTTTGCAGTATCAAGGCTGTCCTTGCATGTCAAAACAGCTCCTCCGTATCGGCTTGCCCAATGGTTAGCCTGGCTCTCTGTTCTTCGTGAAAACCTAAGTATCTCCGCCCAGAATTTCTCATAAAAAAACACAAGCCTTGCAATTACGTCCTCTTGCTCAGCTTGTGTTCTACCGAATGCGTTCTTGTTCACATGGATATGTAATCCGCAGGTCTCAGCCTGATGTGAACGATAATCTAAATTTATTGCTTTCCTAAGTATATCCCTCCAGGGCATTTGACTTTTGTGATAATTCAGTGACATCGGATGGCTCACAAGCTCGAAACCATTGTCAAGTGAGCCGTCATGCTTCATGTACATGCGGTTTGCTGTTCTGTTTGCGATATAGTATATTTCTTCTGCGCTGTCCTCGTCTTCGCCTCCCTCGTCAATTTCAAGCTCCACTCCCATATATAGCTTGTCCGTTCCGAAGAATATTGGCTCGGGCTTGTAATAGTAGTCGTGTATCATCTTCTCTGCGTACTTGTGATAACAGCTTTCGCAATAGGGATAATCACGGCAGTCCTCGTCGTCTTCCGAGTAATATGCGTTGTCACTGTGTATGATCTCTCCGCAGCCGTTGCAGATAAGATAGTAGTTCTCGTAGCAGTATGTGCATAGGTTGCCGTCTGTGGCATCATGCGTCCATATCCTGTCACCGCAGCTACGGCAGATCACTGTTGTTCTCTCAGCGCATTCAGGGCATAATACGGTATCGTGAACATATACCGCCTCCTGTTCTTCGAGCCTGCTCCCACACTCACTGCATGTAAATTTTGTTTCCATCGTTTTGCTCCTTTCATTTTTTATTGACCTTATGGTTCATGTATATAGTATATATTTGAAGCTTGCGGGAAAACAAAAAAATTAGCACAGCTTATCCCTCACCGCCTGTCACCTGCAACTATATATGTATATATAAAATACATAATCAATGTTTAACTTTTTATTTGTCCCTAACATTTTATTATCAATACAGTATTTATTAAAAAACAATTATGCGTATTGAGGAAAGGATGTTAATTATGAATTATCACACTTTTGAAGTATCTTACAGATTAACTGCATCAGAAAAAGATCGTTATACAGATATATTATTTAGATCAAACGGTAAAAGCTATTATGATAAAAATTCATCTGTACCTACATTGGTTTGTAATACTCTAACACCTTATGGTATTACTATAAAACTTATTAAATTTGAAAAGAATGATTTCCCGTATTATGCTTTATGCTATAGGATCAATCCGAGACGTATCATTGAATCGTATGATTATATAGGATTATTTAACGCAAAGGATACGGATATGATGTTAAAGAAGGCTGATGAATATGTGCTGCCCTTAAAACTGCCGTCGGTACACGATTGTCGCATAAGCCGTATCGATTTCTGTGCCAATATCAAAATGTCAGGGCAGCATGAAATTTTTGAATATATAAAGCTTTTGCAAAGAGGGCGATACCCATCAAATTATACGCCATCGCTGTATTATGATTTAATATCGAAACGAAACAAGCATCATAAAAACTCAGTTAAAATATCTCATAAGAAGCTATTGGACGTTGTCTACTACAATAAATATGATCAACTAAAAGAGAATCCATTATGTCAAAATATTGATGAAGCAGAAAATATCCTCCGTGCTGAGATACAATGTAAAAAGCGCAAGGTAAAGCACCTGATGGACAAGTTCGGCTGTACGAGTGTCAGGAGCTTTCTGAAGCATTCCGACAAGATAGGCACTTATGTTTTTAAGCAGTATGCAAATAAATTTTACGGCGGCGGTGATTTCTATAAGCTTGATGAAATCTACCGGCGTATCGACAATTCCAAATTTAAGGATAAGTCAAAGAAAAAGATGACGGAGCTTGTACAGTTATCTGCAAAGCACAAGAGCCTTGATACAGCATTGCATAAGCTCAGCTGGGACAAGGCAACTAAAAATAAAATGCTTAAAAAGTTTGATAAGATAGGCGTAAGTCCTGTTGTGATACCTCTAAGGAGCGAATACGAATTTTTTAAGAATCCGCTTACGCTTGCACTGAATGCATGAAATTATGAAAATCAACAGCGGTAACATATAAGTAATAAAAATGAAGGGAGCTGATATTTAATGTCAAACAATTATGAAATATGGACCACCGATGAAGTAATGGATTATCTTCTCATCGGGCGCAATACTTTATATGACCTGCTCAGAACGGGGAAGATCAAGGGCTTTAAGATAGGCTCTTGCTGGAAAATCCCAAAAATCGCTGTGGATCGGTATATAGCACAAGAGAGCGGGTTGGAGTGAAGATTTTATCAAGCATTCCTGTATGCTAATTTGTGTGCTAATTATATCGGATTTCTTCATATTTTACGGGCTGAGAACGCAATTTAGCAGCGTTTCATCAGAAGTTATAAACATGAAAAAATGGCTTAAAACCTGAGGTTTTAAGCCATTTTCCTTGGCAGGGGTACAAGGACTCGAACCTTGGGCACGCGGTTTTGGAGACCGCTGCTCTACCAACTGAGCTACACCCCTAAACAAGACTAATATATTTTACTACAAAAAACGCCGTTTGTCAAGCCTTTTTTTGAATATTTTTTAAAAAAATTTGGCGCATCGGTAAAGCAACGGCCGCATATGCGGCATAAACGGATTGACTTTTTGCGCCGTTGGGTATATAATTATTGCAGAAAAAATATTGCGGGATTATTCCGCAAAGCGTTAAATTGCGTTTGCCGCCGGCAAAAAGAGAGGAAAGCGGAAAATGAGACAAAAAATTCTTGATATTTTAAGGAGCTCGGACGGCTACGTTTCGGGAGAAGAAATAAGCAGGCGCTTAAGTATTTCGCGCACTGCCGTTTGGAAACATATAAATGCGCTGCGCTCCGGAGGCTGTGAGATTTCGTCGGTTACGAACAAGGGCTACAGGCTTGAGCGCGGCGATATTCTTGCGCCCGATGAAATACGGCGTTTTCTGAAAACAAAGCTTATAGGGAGCAATATAGTTTGCCTTGCTGAAACCGATTCCACAAATAACGAATGCAAGCGGCAGCCGCAGCTTTCGGACGGAACGGTTATTGCGGCGGAGCGCCAGTCAAACGGGCGCGGACGGCGCGGCAACGCATGGATTTCGCCGAACGGCGGAGCGTGGTTTTCGATACTTTTAAAGCCCGCGATAAGCCCGCGTTACGTATCGGGAATAACGCTTGCGGCGGGGCTTGCCGTATGCCGTGCGATAGGCTGCGGCGCAAAAATAAAATATCCGAACGATATTGTTATCGGAACAAAAAAAGTCTGCGGAATCCTTACGGAGCTTTCCGCAGAGGAAAACGAGGTAAATTACGTTGTATGCGGCATAGGCGTCAACATAAGCCAAACGGAGTTTCCCGGGCAGCTTTCGGAGCGCGCGACGTCCGTGCTTGCGGAAACGGGCGAAAATGTTGATCGAACGGAAATGATTGCGCGCATACTGAACGAATTTGAGCCGCTGTATTATGAATTTCTGCAAAGCGGCGCGGAGGGGTATATTGACGAGTACAGGCGCCATTGTGTCACGATCGGCAGCGAGGTTACGGCAGCATACGGAGGAAAATCAATCAGGGGAGTGTGCACCGGCGTGAATGCCGACGGAAGCATAGATATAAAGACGGAAGAAGGAACGGTGAATATAAATTCCGGAGAGGTTTCGGTAAGAGGGATATACGGGTATGTTTGATTTATTCAAAGGGGGCTCCGCCACCTTTGGAACCCCCTGACTGCAATGCAATTCTTTTAGTTATATAAAATTAGAGAATACCGCTGCGCCGAGAACGGTTATAAGCCCCGCGACGGCAACGGCAAGCGAACTCATCGCGCCTTCGGTTTCGCCCATCTGCAGCGCGCGCATTGTACCGAACGCGTGAGCGCCCGTGCCCATTGCAACCCCCTTGGCAACGGGGTCCTTAACTTTGAAAAGCTTTAATATTATATCGCCGAAAATATTTCCTATTATGCCTGTTATAAGAATAACGGCTATCGTTATCGTCACCATACCGCCCGATTCCTCGCTTATACCCATGCCGATCGCCGTCGTTACGGATTTCGGCAAAAGCGTTGTGTATTCCTCGTGCGTAAGGCCGAAAACGAGCGCGAGCCCGAATACGCTTGCGAGGCTTGCGGCAACTCCCGCCGTTATGCCTCCGATTATTTCCTTTGCGCTGCGCTTCAGCACATTAAGCTGTCTGTAGAGCGGTATTGCAAGCGCAACGGTTACGGGCGTTAAAAGATATGAGATATATTTTGCGCCCTCGTCATACGTTTCATAGCTTATGTTAAATACCTTCAGAAATACTATTATTGCAATTATTGCAAACACCATCGGGTTTACGGCTTTTATTTTCCGCTGCAGCAGCGCGCCGCACCACATCGCTGCAAGCGTCAGCGCACCGCCGAAAAATATGCTGCCAGAAAATATATCATTTATCACAGTCATTTCGTTTCACTCTCTTTCCCGCTTTGATAAGTAGCTGTGTTATGCTGCCCGTCGCGCCGATCACAAAAACAGTCGTCACAACCGTTATAACAAGCGCCGGAACAAGCATCCCCTTAAGCGAATCCCATGCCGTTATCAGCGCAACGCCGCCCGGAATAAA
The DNA here is from genome assembly GCA_018715365.1 of Candidatus Ornithomonoglobus intestinigallinarum. Classification (GTDB taxonomy): domain Bacteria; phylum Bacillota; class Clostridia; order UBA1381; family UBA1381; genus Ornithomonoglobus_A; species Ornithomonoglobus_A intestinigallinarum. The sequence continues at coordinate 10,047 of DVLU01000003.1, forward strand.
CGCAATTGCCATAATATCGAGCAGAAAGTCCGCGGCGGCTTCGACTTTTTCGAGCTTGATAACCCCGGTTATGAGCGCGGCAAGCATAAGTATAAGCCCGTAAATGCTTGCCGGCACGGGTAGCGGGATAAACAGCCTTAAAAGCTCGCCCAGCGCGCTGACAAGCAGTATAACGGAAAATTGATAAACGTATTTCATAGTGATCTTCTCCTTTAAAAATGATTGGGCTGCCCGCTCTGCATCAAAAACCGGGCAGCCCTATGTGATTTTTAATTTGTCGGTTATGTGAAAATATCAGCCCTCGAAGCCGTTGGGGTGCGTTGACTGCCATCTCCACGAATCCTCGCACATCTCGTCAATATCGCGCTCCGCAGTCCAGCCGAGCTCATCGCGCGCCTTTGTCGGATCGGCATAGCATTCGGCGATGTCGCCCGGGCGGCGTCCGTCTATCTGATACGGTATTTCCTTTCCGCATGCCTTTGAGAACGCTGCGATTATCTGAAGCACGCTGTAGCCGTTGCCTGTGCCGAGATTGTATATATGAACGCCAGGAACGTTTGATTTCTTCTCAAGCGCTTTAAGATGACCTAACGCAAGATCCACAACGTGTATGTAATCTCTTACGCCCGTACCGTCGGGAGTGGGGTAGTCGCTGCCGAAAACGTGAACCTTTTCAAGCTTGCCTACCGCAACCTGAGCAACGTAGGGGAGAAGGTTGTTCGGTATTCCCTTCGGGTCTTCGCCCATTTTGCCGCTCTTGTTTGCGCCTATCGGGTTGAAGTAGCGAAGCAGCGTTACGGACAGCTTGTTGTTTGCCGCCTGCGCGTCCTTTAGGATCTGCTCGATAAACAGCTTCGTGGAACCGTAGGGATTGGTTGTCGAAAGCGGGAAATCCTCCGTTATCGGAACTGTTTTCGGCATTCCGTAAACAGTGGCCGATGAAGAAAATACGATGTTGTTTACGCCGTATTTCTCCATAAGCTGAAGCAGATGGAGCGTGCCCGTTATGTTGTTGTGATAATAGGTAATGGGTATCTTTGTTGATTCGCCGACAGCCTTAAGACCGGCAAAGTGGATAACGGAATCGATCTCGTTTTCCTTAAACACCTGCTCCATTGCGTCCTTATCGAGCATATCAACCTTGTAGAACGGGAAATCCCTGCCGGTGAGTTCTTTAACGGCGTCAAGGCATTTTTCGCTTGAATTATAAAGATTATCAAGAACGACAATGTCGTAGCCCGCGTTTAAGAGCTCCACGCACGTATGGCTGCCGATATATCCGGCGCCGCCTGTAACTAAGATTTTCATGGTCATCTTCCTCTCTTATCATATATCTTGTACATTTATTATATAATATAAACGGAAAATATTCAATAGAAAATAATCATATTTTTATATCATAATTCAATTTTTTTGCACTACGGGGGTTCTGAAGCGGCACATATTTCCCCTTACGAGGAATGTATGTGCATCGTAACCTCCTTTCCGAGGAAGTGGTGATATGTGCCGCAATAAGAACCTTCCGGCATCTGCCGCCCCGGGGGCCCCAAAGGGGGCGAAAGCCCCCTTTGAGAAAATAAAATCATATTTGATGCTTGACAATACGGCAAATCAATGATATACTCTGGTTAGTTTTTGCTAACCTGAGCTCGCGCGGCAGGGCAGCGGCAGCGGGCTTGGGAGCGTGCGCCGCTTCAAAAATAAAAAAGCAAATCGAACGGAGATGAAGTATTATGAATGAAATATTGCAGGGTATTCTTATACCGTTTGCGGGAACAACTATAGGCGCGTCGTTTTCTCTTTTTATGAAAAGGAGCATGAACGAGCTTGTGCAAAGGGCGCTTACGGGCTTCGCCGCGGGAGTGATGGTTGCCGCATCGATATGGAGTCTGCTCATACCCGCGATGAATTATGCCGAGGATATGGGCAGACTGTCGTTTGTGCCGGCGGCCGGCGGCTTTTGGATCGGCATATTGTTTCTGCTTCTGCTTGATCACGCCGTGCCGCATCTTCATATGAACAGTGCCGTGTCGGAAGGGCCAAAGAGCAGACTTAAGAAAACAACGATGCTTGTGACTGCGGTTGCGCTCCACAATTTGCCGGAAGGCATGGCAGTGGGCGCGGTATACGCCGGATATGCGTCGGGCGGAGAAACATCGCTTGTCTGGGCGCTTACGCTTTCCGTCGGCATAGCCATACAAAATTTGCCCGAAGGTGCTATTATATCGATGCCGCTGCGCGCTGAAGGAATGGGACGATTCAAATCGTTTTTTATGGGTGTGCTTTCGGGCGTGGTTGAACCGTTGGGTGCGCTGCTCACAATAGCAGCCGCTTCGATGGCTCTGCCTGCGTTGCCGTATTTTCTCGGTTTTGCCGCGGGCGCGATGATTTATGTTGTTGTTGAGGAGCTTATACCGGAAATGTCGCAGGGAAAACATTCGAATGTCGGCACTATTATGTTTGCCGCGGGTTTTTCGATTATGATGGTGCTTGATGTTGCGCTCGGCTGACGAACAAAAGAAAAAAACGGGGATTTCAAAGGGGGCGAAAGCCCCCTTTGAAAAAAAATAAAAAAAATTTCCCAAAACCTATTGACAAATCCTTTTGGTTATGCTAAACTAACCGATGAAGGTTAGAAAAAGCTAACCAAACATAAGCCGTCTTAAGCCATAATTTTGGCGGCGTGGCGGTCTGAAATGGAGGGATTGGTATGTTGCCGTTAACGCTTGCAGAGGTGGGCAGCAGTAATATAATCCGCAGAGTCGGGGGAAGCCCCGGCGTAAAAAAGCATCTTGAGGATATGGGCTTTGTTGTCGGCGGCGGCGTTACAGTTGTAAACACAATAGGCGGAAACGTCATTGTGACCGTCAAGGACACGCGTGTTGCCATAAGCCGCGAGATGGCGCAAAAGATAATGATTTAAAAGCAGGGAACGGAGGTATGCAATAAATGAAAACGCTTAGAGACGTAAAAGTAGGCTGCGCCGCAACGGCCGCTAAGCTTCACGGCGAGGGCGCCGTCAAAAGACGTATCATGGACATGGGCATAACAAAGGGCGTAAGCATTTACGTAAGGAAGGTTGCGCCGCTGGGTGATCCCATCGAGGTAACGGTCAGAGGCTACGAGCTTTCCTTAAGAAAAGCCGATGCGGAAATGATAGAGGTAGAATAACACAGCAAGGCGGAGAATTATCCGCACGGGAAAGAGAGGATTAAAATAATGAGTATAAGAATTGCGCTTGCGGGAAATCCGAACAGCGGAAAAACAACGCTTTTTAACGCGCTCACCGGCTCCAATCAGTTTGTCGGAAACTGGCCGGGCGTTACTGTTGAAAAGAAGGAGGGAAAGCTCAAGAAGCACGGCGACGTTACAATAACGGACTTGCCGGGTATTTATTCGCTTTCGCCGTACACGCTTGAGGAGGTTGTTGCGAGAAATTATCTTATCGAGGAACGCCCCGACGCGATATTGAACATCGTTGACGGCACAAACCTTGAACGTAATTTATATCTTACAACGCAGCTTACCGAGCTCGGGATACCGGTGGTTGTTGCGATAAACATGATGGACATTGTAAGGAAAAACGGCGATAAGATAAACATCTCCGAGCTTTCGAAGCGCTTGGGCTGCACGGTTGTTGAGATATCGGCGTTAAAGGGCACGGGTATTTCCGATGCCGCCGAAGCTGCGATAAAGGCGGCAAACGGCGCAAAAACAGTCCCGATGCACACGTTTACGGGCGTTGTTGAGCATGCAATAGCACATATTGAAGAAGCGGTGCTTCATGACCTGCCCGAGGAGCGGCAGAGATGGTACGCGATAAAAATATTTGAGCGCGACGAAAAGGTGATAGAACGCCTGAATATTCCCGAGAGCACAATGGTACATATAGAAAAGGACATTGCGGCTGCCGAAAAAGAGCTTGACGACGATGCGGAAAGCATTATAACAAACGACAGATACGTATATATAGGCGAGCTTATGAAAAGCTGCTGCAAAAAGCGCAGCGCGGGTAAGCTCACAACGTCCGATAAAATAGACAAGGTTGTAACAAACAGGTTCCTTGCGCTGCCGATTTTTGCGGCCGTCATGTTTATAGTTTACTATGTTTCCGTAACCACGGTCGGCACGTGGGTAACAGACTGGACAAACGACGGGCTGTTCGGAGACGGCTGGCATCTGTTCGGCATAGGCTCCGGGCAGTATGAGGAGGCAATAAGCGAATACGCCGCCGAAAACTTGTGGACGGATGAGCTTGTAAATACGGTGACGGCAGCGTCCGAAGCGGGCGTGACCGGCGCGGACGATATGCTTGCGGCAGTTGAGGACGGAGATTTCGGCGGTTTTGACGAAGCCTACGGTACATACGGCGACGCGCTTGCCGAAAGAGGCTTTGACATTTCGGAAATGGTTGACGCCGGCATGGAAAACGCCCCCGACACATCGGAGTTCGGCGTTTGGGTTCCGGGGATACCGGTAATTGTTGAGAGTGGGCTTGACGCAATAAACTGCGCGGAATGGCTCAGAGGTCTTATAGTTGACGGTATAGTTGGCGGCGTCGGCGCCGTTCTCGGCTTCGTTCCGCAGATGCTTGTGCTGTTTATATTCCTTGCGTTTTTGGAGGCGTGCGGATATATGGCGCGTATTGCGTTTGTCATGGACAGAATTTTCAGAAAGTTCGGGCTTTCGGGAAAATCGTTCATACCGATGCTCATAGGCACGGGCTGCGGCGTTCCGGGAGTTATGGCATCAAGGACTATAGAAAACGACCGCGACAGGAAAATGACGATAATGACAACGACGTTTATCCCGTGCGGAGCAAAGGTGCCGATTATCGCGCTTATAGCGTCGGCGCTGTTCGGCGGCGCGTGGTGGGTTGCGCCGAGTGCGTATTTTATAGGCGTGGCGGCAATAATCGTTTCCGGTATAATGCTTAAGAAAACGAAAATGTTTGCCGGCGATCCCGCCCCGTTTGTTATGGAGCTTCCGGCGTATCATATGCCGACGGTTTCAAACGTTTTAAGAAGCATGTGGGAGCGCGGCAGCTCGTTTATAAAAAGAGCCGGAACGGTAATACTGCTTTCATCGATAATCATTTGGGCGGGCTCCTGCTTCGGAATGATAAACGGCTCATTCGGATTCAGCCCCGATATGGAGCTTGAAAACAGCGTGCTCGGAATTATCGGAGGAGCGATAAGCTGGATATTTGCGCCGCTCGGCTTCGGCAATATAAAAGCAACGGTTGCAACAATAATGGGCCTTGTCGCAAAAGAAGAGGTCGTAGCCGTATTTGGAGTGCTCGACTTTGAGGGCATGACGCAGCTTTCGGCATATTCGTTTATGATATTCAATCTCCTGTGCGCACCGTGCTTTGCGGCGATAGGCGCGATAAAAAGGGAAATGAACAACGCAAAATGGACATGGTTTGCAATAGGCTATCAGTGCGTGTTTGCATATGCCGTATCGCTCGTTGTTTACCAGTTCGGAAGCCTCTTTACGGGCAGCGGAAACGCGGCCGGCGTTATTGTTGCCGCAGCAATCGTTGTATTCCTGCTGTATATGCTGTTTAGGCCCTATAAAGAAGCAACGAGGTTTACCGGCAGCGTGAAAATTAAAAAAGCGGCGTAGGAAAACGGCGGCAAAAGCAAGCCGCGATAGGAAAGGGGAATTGAAATGCTTGATTTTTTGACAGGCAATATTTCAACGATAATAGTTGCGCTTGCTGTTGCGGCGCTTGTCGCGGCGGTGATTGCATACATGGTGAAAAAAAAGAAAAGCGGCAAGGGCGGCTGCTCCTGCGGCGGCGACTGCGGCAGCTGCGGCGGCTGCCGGTAACCGTTTTTCCGAAATCGACAGATAAAATTACCCGTCGGGCACAGCCCCGGCGGGTAATTTTGTTTATGATGTTCCGCAGCCGAAACCGATCAGCCCTATGCGATTTCTTAATACGACAGGTTCCGGTATCACTCTTGACACAGAAGTAATTCTGTGTTATATTTATATAGGAAACAATTAACGCAGTTTTGTGAAAAGGACGTATATATGAGTGATGTGCATAAACCGCTTGTAAGTATTGTCTGCAACGCCTATAACCACGAAAAATATATAGGCGACGCGCTGAGCGGCTTCGTTATGCAGAAAACAAGCTTCCCCTACGAGATACTCGTTCATGACGATGCTTCTGCGGATAATACTGCTTCGGTTATAAGGCGGTATGAAAAACAATATCCGGAGCTTATTAAGCCGATATACCAAACGGAAAACCAATATTCCAAGCGAGCCCGGTCGGTGAGCGAGCTCCAGTTTGCGCGCGCCCGGGGCAAATATATCGCTCTTTGCGAGGGCGACGACTATTGGACCGACCCGCTTAAGCTTCAAAAGCAGGCCGACGCGCTCGAAAGTCATCCTGAGGTTGATATATGCGCCCACGCGGCTCTGAGCGTGAGGGCCGATACAAAAAAGAAAATCGGGAAAGTTATGCCTGCGGCGGCAGATTGTATTCTTCCCGCGGAAAGCGTTATTGCCGGCGGCGGGAAGTACGTAGCAACAAGTTCGATAATGTTCAGGCGCACGATTAACGACAATATCCCGGATTTCAGAAAATATCTGTGGCTCGACTATACGCTCCAAATCCAAGGCGCGCTCCGCGGCGGTATGATGTACCTCGGCGGCTGTATGTCCTGCTACAGGAAGGACGCGGAGGCGTCATGGTCTGTGCGCGTGTGCGCGGACAAACGGCTGCTTGCCGCTCATTACGAGCAGATATGCGAAATGCTTAAAATCCTTGATAAAGATACGGGCGGGCAATATCACGGTGTAATATCAAAAACAATAAAACAAACTCGATTCAAGATACTTGAGATAAAAAAGGAATACAAAACGCTGTTTCAAAAGGAGTACAGAGACGTTTTTTCGTCGCTTGCGCCGTTTCATAAATTGAAAATACTTGTGAAATATTCAAGGTGCGTCTTAAATAAAAAACACGGAGGCGGCGGATATGATAAGTAAATCGGAGCTTGAGGAATTTTTTGCGGCCGTTGACGGAGATTTCCCCGTCAGGCTGAGCGAACGCGTAAATATCGGCGAATGGTGCGAAAAGCTGCTTTCGAACGGCACAGTGTGCGCCGAAGCAATTGACGGCGAGCTTGCTGCCGTTGTTGCCGGATACGCAAACAATCATGAAGAAAAAACCGGGTACATAGCCGTTGCCGCGGTAAAACGGAATTTCAGACGACGCGGTCTCGGTGCGGCAGCGGTGAGCAAATTTATAAAAAAAGCCGGAGACGCCGGCATGGAAACAGTATATTTGTATGTGCATAAGAGCAACGGCGCCGCAATACGTATGTACAAGGGCATAGGCTTTAAAGAGGTTGAATCGGACAGGACGGATTCGCTGCGCCTGAGCGTACGGTGCGGCGATATTTTGTGAAATCGATAAGGGGACGGGAATGAATATTTTATTGACGTCGGTCGGGCGGCGAAGCTATCTCGCGGAATATTTTAAAGCTGCGCTCGGCAGCGGCGGAGAAGTCCATGTATCAAACAGCACGGACGTTTCGCCGGCGTTTATGTTTGCCGACAGGTGCGTCGTTACGCCACTTATATACGATAAAGAATATATCCCGTTTTTGCTGAATTATTGCAGGGAAAATAAGATCGACGGCGTAATACCGCTGTTTGATATAAATGTGCCGGTGCTTTCGCGCCATAAGGAGAGCTTCGAAAAAAACGGCACAAGGGTTATAGCGGCCGACGCGGAAACGGCTGCCGTATGCAATGACAAATACCGTGCGTACAAATGGCTGAAGGAACGCGGCTTTGACGTTCCAAAAACATATTTGTCCGCCGAGGAGTTTAACGAAGATATAAAAAACAAAGCGGTTTCATATCCGGCAATCGTAAAGCCGCGGTGGGGTATGGGCTCTTTGGGTGTGTACAGAGCCGACAATGAGGAGGAACTCAAGGTTTTTCACAATAAGGCGCTGTCGCAGATAAAAGAAACATATTTAAAATACGAATCGGCGGCCGATATTTCATCAGCCGTGATCATTCAGGAAATGCTTACGGGCAGGGAATACGGGCTTGATATAATAAACGATCTTAACGGCAGACATATAAATACAGTCGTAAAGGAAAAGCGCGCCATGCGTTCCGGCGAAACGGACTGCGCGGTTACGGTAAACAATATTGAACTGAAAAAACTCGGAGCAAGGCTTGCCGCACAAACAAAGCACTGCGCCGATATGGACGCCGACGTATTTGAATCGGAAGGCAGGTATTATATACTTGATATGAACGCGCGCTTCGGCGGCGGCTATCCGTTCAGCCATGCGGCCGGCAAAGATCTGCCGAAAGCGATAGTGAGCTGGCTCGGCGGCGGAGACGGCGCAGCATTTGTGCGCGGAGAGAGATTTAGCGTTTTGTCGCATAAGGATATACGAATCGTGCGGCTGAGCAAAGGGGCGGACAAATGAGCGGGATAAACGTAACGCGTTCCTCAATGCCGCCGTTCGAGGAATACGCAGAGGAAATAAAGGATTTATGGGACACGCATTGGCTCACCAATATGGGAAAAAAGCATAACAGGCTTCGGGAGGAGCTGTGTAAATATCTGTCGGTTAAAAACGTTTCGCTTTTTGCGAACGGTCATCTTGCGCTTGAAGCGGCGATTGCCTCAATGAAGCTTACCGGTGAAGTTATAACGACGCCGTTTACGTTTGCGTCAACGGCGCAGGCGATAGTAAGAAACGGACTTACGCCGGTATTCTGCGATATAAACGATGAGGATTACACAATAGACGTGTCAAAGGCGGAGAAGCTGATAAGCGGCAGGACGTCTGCCATAATACCTGTTCACGTTTACGGCAGCGTATGCGATGTGGACGGGCTTGAAAAGCTTGCAAAAAAGTATAATCTGAAGCTCATATACGATGCGGCGCATGCCTTCGGAGTAAGGATAGGCGGCAGCGGTATAGGCGCGTTCGGCGATGCGTCGATGTTTTCGTTCCATGCAACAAAGGTGTTCAACACAATAGAGGGAGGCTGCGTTGCGTATTCCGATAATTCTCTTACGGACAGGCTGCATATGATAAAAAATTTCGGCATGGACAAAAACGGACATTATCCCGAAATTGGCGGAAACGCGAAAATGAACGAGTTTCAGGCTGCTATGGGTATCTGCAATTTGAGGCACATTGACGATGAAATAGAAAAACGAAGGCGCGTGGCAGCAAGATACACGGAGCGCCTTTCCGGCGTAAACGGTATAAAAATATGGCGTGAGCAGAGCGGAGTGACGCATAATTACGCGTATTTTCCCGTGGTATTCGATAAAGCAGAATTCGGGAAATCGAGAGATGAAGCGGCGGCCGCGCTTGCGGAGCATAATATTTTTGCGAGGAAGTATTTCTTCCCGCCGGTAAACGAGCTCGAATGTTACGGGGGAAGGTTTGAAGCTCAAAAAACGCCGATTGCAAAACGCATATCGGAAAGCGTGCTTGCCCTGCCGATTTATGCCGGCCTTTCGATTGACGATGCGGACATGATTTGCGATATTTTGCTGGGACAGCTGTTATAAAAAGCTTGCGCTATATCACATGGTCTTTTATCCAATGCAGAATACTGTTTGTATCCGCATTGCCCGATGCAGCCGACATTATTAAATTTATAAGCTCGTCCTGAGAGTAACGCAGTTTTACATCATTCAGGGAGAGGAAAACAAGCATGGCATGAGCGCCGATGCGCTTGTTGCCGTCGCTGAAGGGATGGTTTTTTACCAATCCGAAGCAGAGCCGTGCTGCTTTTTCAAACAATGTGGGATACAAGTCTGTGCCCGCATACGTCATAAACGGCGCATTTATCGCCGAATCGAGCAGCTCGCCGCTTATGATTTCCGGTGAGCCGCCGAAACGGTCTATAAGCTGATTATGCAGAAAAAGTATTTACTCGCGTGTTAAATATTTCATTTTGCAAGCTCCTCATAAGCAGCGGCGTTTTGCGAAATGAGCTTTTCGGACATGACAAAAACGTCTGAATCTGTGGCCGCGGCCATATTGCCTGCTTGGTTAAAGTCAAGCACAAGATAACGCGGGGAATTGTTTTTTAGTATGACGGCAGAGCCGTATTTGTCAACAAGCCGTGTTATTTTTGAAAAATTCCGGTTGGCTTCGGAAATGGAAACCATAGTATTTGTATCAACTTTCATATGAATACCTCCTTGTATTGTTTATATAAATATTATATCATAATATACGGACAAAATCAACCTAAAATTTAACCGTGAAAGGGGAAAGCATGAAAGGCATAATTTTAGCGGGCGGGCGCGGAACGCGCCTTTATCCGATGACAAAGGTCATATCAAAACAGCTGCTGCCCGTTTACGACAAGCCGATGATATATTATCCGCTGTCAACGCTTATGCTTGCGGGAATACGTGATATTCTTGTAATTTCAACGCCGTCCGACATCCGGATGTATGAGGAGCTGCTCGGCGACGGCTCGCGCATCGGCATTTCGCTGACGTATGCGGTTCAGCCCGAGCCGAAGGGGCTTGCGCAGGCGTTTATTATAGGCGAAAAATTTATCGGCGGCGACAGCGTCTGCCTGATACTCGGCGACAATATTTTTTACGGGCCGAGCCTTACGCGGCTTTTGTGCCGGGCGCGGAAAATGCTTGACGGCGCGGTCATATTCGGTTATTATGTACGTGACCCGAAAGCGTTCGGAGTGGTGGAGTTTGACGAAAACAGGGATGTCATATCGATAGAGGAGAAGCCGGAGCGTCCGAAATCAAGTTATGCCGTGCCGGGGCTGTATTTCTATAATAATGATGTTGTTGAAATATCAAAAAGCATAGAGCCTTCGGCGCGCGGAGAGCTTGAAATAACGTCGGTAAACAACGAATATCTCCGCCGCGGAAGCCTGAAGGTACAGCTTATGCAGCGCGGCATGGCGTGGCTCGATACGGGAACGCCGGCAGGTATGATAAAAGCCGCCGGCTTTGTGCAGACGGTGCAGGAGATGCAGGGGATATATGTGTCGTGCCTTGAAGAAATAGCCTGGCGGCGCGGATTTATCGATACGGCGCAGCTGTTAAAGCTCGGTGAGGAATTGTGCATGACGGATTACGGAAGGTATCTTTTATCGCTTGCAAAGCAAAAGCGGTGAAACGTGTTTTTTGTTACGACTATAATGCCGGCAAGCGGCGGAACGGAGGCTGGAATTGAATATACTTATAACGGGCGGCGCAGGCTTTATAGGCGGGAATTTTGTATACTATATGCTGAACAAATATCCGCAGTATAATATAACCGTAATCGACAAGCTGACATATGCGGGAAAGCTTGAAACGCTTGAGCCGGTAATCGGGAAAATAAAATTCATAAAGGCGGATATTGCCGACAGGGCGGCCGTATATGAGCTTTTTGAAGCCGAAAGACCCGATGCGGTCGTAAATTTTGCGGCGGAAAGCCATGTCGATCGCTCGATAGAAAATCCCGAGGTATTTCTTGTAACGAATGTCCTCGGTACGCAGGTGCTCATGGATGCGTGCCGAAAATACGGAACGGCGCGTTTTCATCAGGTATCGACAGACGAGGTTTACGGTGATCTGCCGCTTGACAGACCCGATCTGTTTTTTACTGAGGAAACGCCGCTGCATACGTCAAGCCCGTACAGTGCGTCAAAGGCGGGAGCCGATTTGCTTGCTCAGGCGTATTGCAGAACATACGGTCTTTTTGTTACAATTTCGAGGTGCTCGAATAATTACGGCCCGTATCAATTTCCGGAAAAGCTCATTCCGCTTATGATAATAAACGCCCTAAACGATAAGCCGCTGCCCGTTTACGGCAAGGGCGTAAATGTCCGCGACTGGCTTTACGTCGGTGATCATTGCAGGGCAATCGATATGATACTGCATAAGGGCAGAGCAGGGGAGGTTTACAATATAGGCGGTCATAATGAACGCGCAAATATCGATATAGTAAAAAATATTTTAAAGCTGCTCGGTAAGCCCGAGAGCCTTATAACGTATGTTGCGGACAGAAAGGGACACGATATGCGTTATGCGATAGACCCGTCAAAGATACATGACGAGCTCGGCTGGAAGCCTGAAACGTGCTTTGACGACGGCCTTGCAAAAACGGTTAATTGGTATCTTGAAAACCGTTCATGGTGGCGCGGGGCGTAGCCGCTGCCAAAACATCTTACAAAACAGACAACAGCCGTCTTGCCGGGCGGCCGAAAGCCCATTTGATAAAAAGAAATAAAAAAGAAAAAATGAAAGGAAGTAGAAGAACACATTGCATATGTCATTTTTAAAAACAACAGTCACAGCCGCGGCGCTGCTTGCAGCAGCGCTTGTTTCCGCATCGCTCTGCCATGCGGAGGAGGACGGCTACATAATAAAACTTGAGGAAAATACCGCAAGCCTTATGTCAATCGATGAGGAAACCCGGGATGCGGCTGCCGAAGCCGAGCTTGAACCGCTTATCCCCGAAATCGGACTTTACTATTCCGAGGAAGTCCCGCAGGGGCTTGACTGCGAATACGCGGAGCCGAATATGCGGGCGGAACTGTACGATACCTACGATTATTCGTATTTGCAAAATTCCGCCACGCCGGCATACGAATTTGAACTTGCAAATATCTATTCCATGTGGGATATAGGCGCATACGGAGACGGCGTTAAGATTGCCGTTATAGATACCGGCTGCAACAGCTATAAAGGCATGGAAATTTATGAAGCTTACAATTATGTGAAGCACGGCTCAGAGCCTTACGATCCGTATGACTGCGCCGATAACATGGGTCACGGAACGCGTGTATGCGGAATGATATCCGCGCCGTACGGCAGGAATGTTTTAACCGTCGGCACGGCGAGAAAAGCAAAGCTGGTGTCGCTGAAATTTGCGGACGGCGAGGAAGATAGCAGTAAAATCACCGAGGGCGGTACCTCCTACGAAATGATAATGGCGATAAACGATGCTGTAAGCAGGTTTGAATGCGATATTATAAATATAAGCTCGGGATTTAACGAAACGTCGCCGAAAGGCTTGGAGGACGCAATCGACTATGCTGTTTCAAAAGGCGTCGTTGTCGTAGCGGCGGCCGGGAACGACGGCGATACAAGCAAGTGCTATCCCGCGTCGTACGATAATGTTATAAGCGTAGGCTCTGTCGATGAAAGCGGAACGGTTTCTTCTTTTTCAAACCATAACGACTGTGTTTTTATAGCAGCGCCGGGCGAAAAAGTACGCGCCGTACACCCTGAAGATTATAAATATTACCGCGTAAGCGGCACATCATTTTCGTCGCCGTTCGTATGCGGCGTTATAGCGAGTATGCTCGGTATCGATGATACGCTTACGGTTGACGAGATAAAAACAATAATTGCCGAAACATCGCGCGATATGGGAGAGCCTGGGCGCGACCCGTATTACGGCTGGGGAATAATAGACGCCGGGGCGATTGTTGACAGGCTGCTTGAGGGAAAGGATTATTACGTTTCGCCGCTCGACGTCTGCGCGGCGGACGGTCTGTATGAGGTGCGCGTAAAGCGTAACGGAGACCTTCCCGAGCCTGTCGGGATTTGGTGCGCATACAGCGGCGGGAGGCCCGTTGACATTGATATGCACAGCCTTGAATTTGACGGCGATATAGGAATAATGCGTTATGAAAAGCCCGAAAATACGGAACTTAAATATTTTCTCTGGGATTCAATGTCCGCGATGGTGCCGATAGGCTGATGTTTTATTAAAGCCTTGACAACGCGGGGCGCAAAATGCTATAATAATTCTGTAAGTCAGATAATACTTTGCCGCTTCTGCGGCAAAACAGAATATCAGCGCTTTATCGGGCGCGGAACGGAGGCAGTTTATGAATATATGCGTATACGGCGCATCGAGCGACAGTATTGACGAGGTTTACATAAGTGCTGTTGAAGCATTGGGAGAGGAGCTTGCAAGACGCGGACACACGCTCATTTTCGGAGCGGGCGGAAGCGGCTGCATGGGCGCGTCGGCGCGCGGAGCGGCAAGAGGTCACGGCAAAATAATAGGCATAGTACCGGATTTTTTTGAGGTAGACGGCTTTCTCTACGAGCACTGCACGGAGCTCCTGAAAACAGACACCATGCGCGAGCGAAAGAGAATGCTTGAAGAATATGCCGATGCGTTTATAGTCGCTCCCGGCGGCATAGGGACGTTTGACGAATTTTTTGAGGTGCTGACGCTGAAGCAGCTCAACCGCCACAGCAAGGCGATAGCGGTATTCAACGCAAACGGATACTATGACGATATGGAGAAGCTGTTAAATAAGGTTGTTGACGAGAATTTTGCAAAGCGCGACACGCTTGAACTTGTAAAGTTCTTTGATTCAATCGATGAGATATTTGATTATATTGAAAACTATGAAGCAAAAGAGTTTTCTGTTGAGGAAATGAAGCATATACATTAAATAAACGAGCCGTGCGCCTGTTAAATGGCGCACGGCTCGTTTTTGTGCGTTAACACTTCTATTTAACGCGTTTGCTGAAATGATCAGCCGTTCACAACGGCGCTTGTGCGGATTATAACGGCGGCCGTTTCGGCACGCGTTATTTCCGAAAGCGGATCAAGCTCCGTTTCCGTGCGTCCCGAAATAATTTCGTTTTCCGCGCTCCATTCAAGTGCGTCAACGGCGTAGCCGGACACATCGTCCGCATCCTCAAATACGCTCAAATCAAAATCGCTTGATGTATCACATTCGCGGTAGCCGGCATATCTGCAAAGCATCGACGCCGCCTGTTCGCGCGTTATATGTGCGTCGGGCGCAAATTCCGTATCGCTTACGCCGTTTACAATGCCGTTTGCGCTTGCCCACGCAACGGCTGGCGCGTAATATGCTTCGGCGTCAACGTCCGTAAAGGCGCCTGCGTCAGCGTCGGGGCTGCCGGCGGTGCGGTACAGGAAGGTTACAAACATTCCGCGCGTAACGGGTACAGACGGTGAAAATTCCGTTTCGGAGGTACCGTTTGCAATGCCGCTTTCGGCAAGCGCTTCGATGTAATCACTTGCCCAGAAATCCTCCGGAACATCCTCAAACAGCGGCGCCTTGTCTATAACGATGCGGCCGTCGCCGTAAACGTTTTCATAGCCTTCGCCTATAACGCCGCCCAAAACGTCTGTTACGTATTTTATGAGCACCTCACTGTCAACGTATATTTCATCCTTTAATATCTCGGCGTCCTTAAACATTGTAAAGCCGTTGCCGCCGTTTTTGAGCATATAATTATGGCCGGCAAGCGTGTACGTCTTTTCGGGGTCAATCGGTTCGCCGTTTATCAAAACGTCGTAAACGCGTCTGTCGCCCTCAACGCCCGTGAAGTTTCCGTATTCATCTGTTGTAACGGGAGTGGGAACGGACAAATCGACCTTATAGCTCATGCCCGATACCTGCTGGAAGCCGCCGGATTCATAGGGCAGCTCGCTTACGCCCATCTCGAGCGCATCAAGGAGCTGCTGACCGGTAACCTCGGCCGAGCATATCATGTTGCCGTAGGGGTGAACGTCTATAATGTCGCCGTAGGTAACGTCGCCCTCCGCGATGTCGGCGCGTATGCCGCCGCCGTTTACAAAAGCAACGTCCGTTTCCATAAGCGCCCTGTACGCATCGGCACAGAAATCACCGAGATTCGTTTCGCCGCGGCGTATAAGCCTGTAAACGCCGTATATGGGATCTGTTTTGGCGGGATCGTTTACGGTAAGCGTCACCTCGGCAGTGCCGATAACCTCGTTCAGCATATCGCTGTACTGCGAACGGATGCCATCAACAAATTCGGCAGTCTTGTCATATGCCGCCTTTTCGGTATCGGGAGCGGCGTCGTAGTCATAGGAGCTTATAAGCTCGGAGGAAATCTCCCCATCGGGCGTAATCGTCATTTTGCCTATATTTGCAAATTTTGTGCCCGTTGACGTTACAAGCACGTCGTCGCCGTTTTTGTCCTTATACGTTTCTCCGGGGATGACGGTATGCGAATGGCCGTCAATCACCGCGTCAAGGCCTTCAACGTTTGCGATAACGTCCGTTGACGCATACGGCGCAAGCGCTTCGCCGACGCCCAAATGCGCAAGCGCGATTATAATATCCGCCCCGTCCTCCTCGGCGCTGTCTATCGCGTTTTGAACGGATGAATAAAATTCGTCGCCCTGGCAGAAATCGTAGATAAATTCGCCGTTTTCATCCTTAAAATATTCGGGCGTTGATTTTGTGAACGTTTCCGGCGTGCATATGCCGATAAACGCAATGCTTTGTCCGTTCGATTTCGTTATGAAGTACGGATCAAAAACTGGCTCGTTTGTGCGCAGATCGATAAAGTTTTCCGATATGTATTTAAATTCCGATTTTTCGGCAAGCTCCAGAAAACGCTCCATGCCGTAGTCGAATTCGTGATTTCCCGGCACCGCGATGTCATAGCCGACAAAATTCATAATGTCGGTCATGTATTCGCCGTTTGAGAGCGTACCTATTGCGCCGCCCTGGATTGCGTCGCCGGCGTCGGCAAGTATAACCTCGTTTCCCTTGTCAAGCTCGCGCTGCTCAAGAGCCGATAACGTCGCGTAATTAAGCTCGCCGTCTATGCCGCAGTGAATATCGTTTGTGTAAAGCACAACCGTATCCTCGCCGTCGGCGGCAAAAACGGGCACGAGCGGCGATGACGCCGCTGCCACCGCAAGACCGAGCACAGCGCTTAAAAATCTTTTTTTGTTCATGCAAAAAGACCTCCTGATGAATTTTTATATATAAAAATGCGGCCGGCTGAAAATAACCGCCCGCATATTTTGTCTGCAATTTTCGTTTAAAATGAGTTCCGGCGGCTTTTAAAGCTTAACGCAGAATTACTGCACCTGAGCCGTTTCGCCGTCCGTACCGGCCGCTGTGCCGTCGGGCGATGCCGAAGCCGTTCCGGCAGGATTGTAATCTATATCGTCAAGCCTGTGGAAGGTGTAGCCCTCGCTTATAAGCCATTCTATGGCAGAGCCGAGATAATCGGCAGTCGCCTGCTTTGCTGCGGCATCGTGCATCAGGACAACAAGATTGTTCTGACCTGCCGCGTTCTCCTGAAGATATGCAAGCAGCTCGTCGGCGTCCTTTGTTCTGCCCTCCGCGTCACCGTTAAGCGAGTTCC
Source organism: Candidatus Ornithomonoglobus intestinigallinarum (assembly GCA_018715365.1). Classification (GTDB taxonomy): domain Bacteria; phylum Bacillota; class Clostridia; order UBA1381; family UBA1381; genus Ornithomonoglobus_A; species Ornithomonoglobus_A intestinigallinarum. The sequence goes on from DVLU01000003.1 coordinate 27,211, forward strand.
AGTCGCAGTAATAGAAGCCGGCCTCCTTAAGAGCCGTTTTGCATTCCTGCTTAACGGGAGCGTAGCTGTCGGCGCTTGAATTATAGCTTCCGCCGGGGAAACGTACAAGCTTAAAAGGTTCTTCGCCGTCCGTGACCGATTTTATAGCTTCATAGCAGCTGTTCACTTCAGTCATAAACGTCTCCGTTGATTCATATAATTCAGCATACTCATGTCCCTGGGAATGGTTGGCTATTAAGTGACCCTCCTCGTAAACACGCCTTGCCATGTCGGGATTCGACTGTATGAGCGAGCCGACCTGGAAAAACGTAGCTTTTACGTTATATCGTCTCAGCGTGTCGAGAATCTGCGGCGTGATATTTGTTGTCGGGCCGTCGTCAAACGTCAGATAGCAGCGCTTTGTCTGCCCCGAATTTTCTATGATCTCAAGAAGGTCGTTCTCCTCTGCGGCCGACGGGATAGACATACCGTTCTGCTGCGCTTGACCGTTCTGAGCTGACGGGTCTGACGGCTGAGTGCCTTGCGCCGTATCGGCGCCTAAAGTCGATGTGCCCGTAACCGTGCCGTCAATGGAAGCCGTAACGGTCGAGATAGACTGACCGTCCGACGGCGCGCCCGCCTGCGACGTTGTCTCGGGCTGTGAAGCGTAATTCTGCGCTTCGCGTTTGTTTTTGTTTACTACGGATATTGTAACGCAAACAAGCGCAATAACCCCGGCAACTGCTATAAGCGATATTGCCGTGCGTATGCGCTTTTTACGTATGCGCTCGCGTCTGCGCCTTTCGCGGTTTTTCTCCTCAAAGCTGCTGCGTGTAGCCATAATTTTCAAATCCTCCAAAGAAAAAAATCTTATGTACTGATATATTATATACTATTTGATTTTAAAATTCAACATATTTTTTATTTTTCGTGTAAAAAAATTAGCCAAAAATAAAAGAAAAGAGGGTTAAATATGAGAAAAATTGTCTTATTGTCTTTAATTGGCGCGGTTTTAACGGGCTGCTCGGCGCCGGTTTCGCCGCCCGCCGAAACGTCCGTGCCCGAAACTGCCGTGCATACGGATGCGCCCGTACAGTCGGAACAGCCGAAAATATCTCTTGACGGTCTTTCAACAAAAGCCGTCGGCTGGGGCTTTGTGAGAAAAAAAGGCTCCGCTCCGGAGGTGCCGCTTTGGCAGCAGGAAACGCTTGCGCGGTTCGGCGCGTATTATCTCGGCGATACGTCGCAAAAGGAGATATATCTTACCTTTGATGAAGGATACGAAAACGGCTACACCGAAAAAATACTCGATACATTAAAAGAAGCAAACGTCCCGGCCGCGTTTTTTGTTACGGGGCCGTATCTCGAGGGTGAACGTGAGCTTATTGAGCGCATGATAAACGAGGGGCATATATTAGGCAATCACACGCTCCACCATCCGAACCTTGCCGAAAGCGGCGATGAAACGATACGCGAGGAGCTTGACGGCCTGAGCGAAAAATGCCGCGCCCTTTACGGCATAGATATGAAATACGTCCGTCCGCCCGAGGGCGCATACAGCGAGCGTTCGCTTGCCGTTACGCAGTCTCTCGGATATACGACCGTACTGTGGAGCCATGCCTACAAGGACTGGGACGTAAATTATCAGGCGGGCGCGGAAAACGCCGTAAAGCAGGTGACGCCGTATTTCCATAACGGCGAAATACTGCTGCTCCATGCCGTTTCAAAGGACAACGCCGCGGCTCTGGGAGATATAATTTCGTCCGCAAGGGAACAGGGCTATGAGTTTAAATCGCTTGACGAGCTTAAAAAATAAGCTTTTTGGTGAATTTTTTTGAAAATCCCACTTGAATAAACGAGAAAAAAATGTTATTATAATTATTATGAAATATTTTCACTGACCGGGCGTACACGATAATTTTCCGTTTTAACGGGCATACATATAAAAAACAAAGGTGAAAGGACGAAGCGCATGACCGACCCGCAGATACGAATAAAAGAGCTTACGGAACAGCTCAATTACCATAATCATAAATATTACGTTGACGACGCACCGGAGATTTCGGATTTTGAATTTGACGAAATGCTCCTTGAGCTTGAAAGGCTTGAGGAGGAGTATCCGCAGTATAAAAGCCCCAATTCGCCGACGGTGCGCGTCGGCGGTGAAGCGTCGTCAACGTTCGAGAAGGTGCATCATGACGTTGAAATGCAGAGCCTTCAGAAAGCGTTTTCAAAGGAAGAGCTTATGGATTTTGACCGGCGTGTGCGTGCTGTGTTTCCCGGCGCCGAATACGTTGTGGAGCAGAAAATAGACGGACTGTCCGTATCGATAGAATACGAAAACGGCGAATTTGTGCGCGGTTCAACGCGCGGCGACGGCATAACGGGCGAAGATATATCGGAAAACATAAAAACGATACGCACCGTGCCGCTGACTCTTGCCGATAAAATCCCGTTTCTGGAGGTGCGCGGCGAGGTGTTTATGCCGCGTAACGAATTTGAACGCATAAACGCGCTGCTTGAAGCGTCGGACCAGCCTGTTTTTGCAAATCCGCGCAACGCGGCTTCGGGCTCGTTAAGGCAGCTTGATCCAAAAATAACGGCCGAACGCGGCCTTGATATTTTTGTGTTTAACATTCAGCAGATACGCGGCGCGCAGATAAGCAGCCACACCGAGGGGCTTGAATTTTTGAAGCGGCAGGGCTTTAAAACGATACGCGACGACAGGGTGTTTGAAACGATGGACGAAGCGTTCGGCGAGATAAGCCGCATAGGCGAGGAACGCGGAAGCCTTTCGTATGATATAGACGGCGCCGTTGTAAAGGTGAATGATTTTGAAATGCGCGGTGCGCTCGGCGTAACGGCAAAATTCCCGCGCTGGGCAATCGCATACAAATATCCCGCCGAAAAACAGACGACAACGGTGCGCGATATACGGCTTCAGGTCGGCAGGACGGGCGTGCTTACTCCGCTTGCGGTTCTTGATACGGTCCGTATTGCCGGCTCGAACGTTTCGAAGGCTACGCTCCATAATATGGATTATATTACCGAAAAGGATATACGGATAGGCGACACCGTGGTCGTTCAGAAGGCGGGGGATATTATACCGGCCGTTGTTGAGGTGATAAAAGAAGACCGTTCCGGCGATGAAAAGGAATTTCATATGCCGGAGCGCTGTCCCGAATGCGGGGCGGCTGTTGTGCGCGAGGAGGGCGAAGCTGCTTACCGCTGCACGGGGGTAAACTGTCCGGCACAGCGGTTCAGGCATATTGTCCATTTTGTTGCGCGCGACGCAATGAACATTGACGGTCTCGGCCCGTCAATAATAGAGCAGCTTATAGAGCGCAAAATGATAGAAAACGCCGCCGACCTTTATTATCTTAACGCCGAAAGCATCGCCGAAATGGAAAAGCTCGGCGAAAAGTCGGCAGATAATCTTATGGCATCTCTCGAGAGGTCAAAAACAAATCCGCTCTATCGCCTTATTTTCGGGCTCGGTATCCGCCATATAGGCGAAAAGGCGGCGAAGGTCATAGCAAAAAAATACAAAACGATAGATAATTTAAAAAACGCCACCGTTGAGGAGCTTACGGAGATAAACGACGTAGGCGGCGTAATGGCACGGTCCGTGGTGGATTTCTTTAAAGAACCGCAGAACGAAACGTTTCTTGAGCGAATAGCCGCCGCGGGCGTTAATTGCGTCGATGACAGCGGCGACGGCGAAGACGACAGCCGCTTTGAGGGCAAAACGTTTGTCCTGACGGGAACGCTTGAACATTATAAGCGGAGCGAGGCCGCGGCAATAATAGAGAAACTGGGCGGCAAGACCTCATCGTCGGTATCGCGGAAAACGGATTACGTTCTCGCCGGAGCCGAAGCGGGAAGCAAGCTCGAAAAGGCACGGAGCCTCGGCGTCGCCGTCATAAGCGAGGATGAATTTGAGGAAATGATAAAGTAACAAAATGCCCGCCGCAAGCATTATATATAATAATGCGGAATGGAGATTTTTATGAATAATTATTTTGAAAAGCCGAATCTGCCGGATCGTCCCGTAAAGTGCGTTATTGTTGACCGCAGGGCGGACGGCGAAACGGTTGAAACGCTGGAGCAGCTCGGCATTGACGTTATCCCGTCGGCAAAAACGGCCGGCGCGTACGAGGCCGTAAAAACGCATCCCGATATTACAATATGCCATATAGGCGGCGCCCGCTTTGTTGTGTCGCCGGACACTTATGAATATTACAAAAGCGTTTTGCCGGGAGCCGAAATAATAAAAGGCTCGTCGGATATAGGCGGTAAATATCCTTACGACGTTCCGTATAACTGCGCCGCGATCGGCGGCCGGCTTATATGCAGCATGAAATACGCGGCGGCGGAAATAAAAAACGCGTTTGAAAATATTATCGATATAAAACAGGGCTATGCAAAATGCAGCATATGCGCCGTGGCGGAAAACGCCGTTATAACGGCCGATAAGGGCGCGGCGGAAAAATGCCGCGCGGCCGGCATGGACGTGCTTGAAATAACGCCCGGACATATAGAGCTTACCGGCATGGACAGCGGCTTTATCGGCGGCTCGTGCGGTCTTATTGCGCGCGGCGTGCTTGCCGTAAACGGGGAGCTTTGCACGCATCCCGACGGGGAGAGGATTAAAGCGTTCTGCGAGCGTCACGGCGTATCCGTCGGTGAGCTTAAAAGCGGAGCGATATGCGACATCGGGTCGATACTGCCTGTTTTTTAGTTTTTTTCTCCGGAAGGGACGCTGCCTTTTTGAATTTCTGTAATATGCGCTGCCTGTGCCCGCATATTATCGGCGGAACAGGCAGCGATTGCTTTGTTTTTGATGTTATTTTGCATGTAATTTTATGCTCCGAAAACGAGAAAAGTGTGCATATTGCTGCCTGAAAGCTTTATCATTGTACAAAATGCACAATTTTTTAACAGTATATATATATATATATACTAAAAATATACAAATAGCACCCCCGCTAATAAATGTAAGAATACTGTCAATTTTTATATTAAACGCTTGACTTTTCAATATACAGGTGCTATAATACTAATGTATGTACGATAGGAAATTGTACGTTTCCGGCGTATTGTAAATATTATGAAAACGTTATGTAAACCCTTTGCGGTGTGTATTATCGCCGATATACGCCCGGAAAGGGACGTATAAGAGGGTAAGTTCGGATAAAATCAGGTAAACTGCGATAAGGTGCTGAGCTTGTAAAGCAAGAAGAAAAAACCGAGTGTTAAGGAGGAACCGAGGTGCGCGGCGCAGCAAAAACTTCAAAAGGGACGGTTAAAGAGCCGATAGGCATACACTGCATTTTGGCGATGGTGTACTTTCTGGCTATCCCGCTTACGATAGCGACGGACAGTACGGGCAACTCCTTTCTGAAAATCATGACGCTGCCGATAGGGCTGTTCTTTCTCGGCTCGATGTTTTTCTACAAGGATAAGCTGGAGCTCAATTCCGTTCACGCCTGCTTTGCGCTGTTTCTTGTAAGCGTAATATCAACTCTGTTTGTGGAGCACGGCGGCGATTCGGTAAACGTTGCGTTCGGACACTGTCTGAACGGCGCGCTGCTGTTTGTTGTGACTATGCGGCGCTATAACAGCCGCGAAATAGAATGGCTTGAAAACACTCAGCTTGCGCTGCTTGCCGTAATGGTTATTCTGGCGTTTACGCAGACGGAGCAGTTTAACGACGCCGACAGATCGACAATTTCGATATTCGGCTCGGAATGTGACCCGAATTACTTCTGCGGCTTCTTTATACTGCCTATAGCCGCAAGTCTTAAGCGTATCATGGAAAACAAAAGCCTGCTGCTTTCGGCGGCGCTTTGCGTGCTTATACTTTTAAGCGCTTATGTTATAATGACGACGGGCTCGCGCGGAGGAATAATAGGCATAGCAATGCTCTTTGCTTCGTTTGCCGTGCTCAGTGCAAGAAGCGTCAAAAACGCGGTTGTCATGCTTCTGATACTTGCCGCCGCCGCTGTGCTGTTCTGGAACATTGTTGTTCCCACGCTTCCGGAAAGCGTTCAGCAAAGGCTCACGATAGAGTCGGCCGTCGAATCGCACGGCAACAGCAGGGTTGATATATGGCTGTCGATGCTCGACACCATACGCCATTCAACCTGGAAGCTTATTACGGGCAACGGCATAAACGCAATGCATCCGATGATAATAAACGGCGAAATGGCAAACGTTGTGGCGCATAACCAATTTGTGCAGACGCTTTACAATCAGGGCGTTTTCGGCTTTTCGATGTTTATTGCGCTGTCGGCTGCCTGCGTATTGAGAAACGTAAGAAAGCGGTATTACATATCCGCCGCGCTTATCGGGGTGCTTGGGCTGTCAATGTCGCTTACGCTCAGCACAAATATAAAGCTGTTTTGGAATTTGGTAATGTATGCGGCGCTTTATATGCCGCCGTTAAATAAATCCGCATTGAAGGGAGATGAGGTACGGAGCGATGAAAAAAAGGGAGAAAAAGCACTCGCGCGAGGCTGAATTTCTAGAAAAGCTCAGCTCATATTCGGCAGGCCGCCTTGGCGAAGGCGCCGCCGCGCAAACCGAAGGCTATGCGCACGAACAGGCTCCGGCTTCGGAAAATGATTCCGTGAATATCGCGGAGCGGACGGAAACCTTTCAAAACAATCACGGCGATAATAATTATATCCCGGGTCAGGACATTTCAGAGAACGACATCAAAAACGATAATTATTTCAATGCCGGAAATCACGGCGCAGATTTTCACAGTACATCAAACGAACCGGACACGGACGGCGAAGCTGCGGACAAAAAAACGGGCGTGCTTGCGCATATAAAAAGCCTGGTCAGAAGCAGAACAAGCCTGGCGGAAACGGACGATGCGGAGGATATATACGAGGAAGATACATACGGCGAAACGGAGGACAGCGGCTTTTTTTCAAAGCTGTTTTCCAGGGTGCCGCGCTCAAAGGTGGCATATGCGTTAATTTGCTTTTTGATTATATGCGCTGCGGCGTTCGGCTATGCGGTCGCTCTTAACTGCAACGAGTCGTATATAACGGTTTCGATACTGTTTTCGGAAATAACCTCCGGCAACAATCCGGACGGCTCGCCGTTTGATATTTACGAAATAATGAGCGACGACGTGCTTGACCGCGCGTGCGAAAAGCTTGAGAACAAAATCGATCCCGATACGCTCAAAAAGCATCTTTGGGTGACGGGTGTGTCAACAACAACGAGCTTTGATATGGTTAAGCAGAATATCCGCGACGGCAACGAGAATTTTTCGTATTACCCGAACAGCTTTCTGCTTTCGTATTCGGTTGTTTCGGACAGCGTCCGCGCCGACGGAATGCTTGCGTCGGTCGGAGCGGTGTTTAAGCAGGTGCTGCTTCCGTCAAAGGAAAAGATACTGCGCGCCGTTGCCGAGAGCTACAGGGAATATTACGACGATACATATGTTATAACGAGCCGCATCCTTGAAATGCAGCCGGAAACGTCGGACGATATTGACTATTTCAATAAGACCGCTGCGCTTGAAAATATACTTATAAGACTGGAAAAATATCTGAACGAGCGCTATTCGCAGGACCCGAATTTTATATCGCCGAGCGGAATGAGCTTCGGTGATCTGTCGGGAGAGTTTACAAGGCTGAGAGAAAACGATCTCGATAATTTCAAGTCGTTTATAGTCCGGAACGGCATAACAATAAATAAGGAAAAGCTTATAAACCAGTTTGAATATTCGCTTGAAAATTATAAGCTGACCGTCCGCAGAAAAAATGCGGAATATAACGTAATGCTTGAAGGCGTGGATATATATGACCCGAACGTTACAAAGGTTGTGTTTATCCCGGCGCTTGACGAGGACAGACAGTTCTATATGAACAGAACCAAAATGGGCATAGACTATCTCACGGAGCTTGCCGAAACGGCGCAGCGCGACGCAAACGATGCACAGGCATACGTAAGGGACTACGAATATTATATCGATCAGTTCTCAAAAGCCGGAACGGTGAGCAATGAGCTTATGACGGAGGCCGATAAAAGATTCGGCGCGCTTGTCGAAAAGGTGTCGGCGCTTCTGGAGCAGGCCGTTGTGGCTCACGATGATTTCATCAGATATTCGGCGCACGAGCGCATAGAGATAGGCAGCAGCGGCAAGGGTATAGGCTTTATGAGCTCGCTCATATCGGCGGGAAAGATAATTGTTATCTTAACGGCGCTCAGCTATGTTTTGTACTGCCTGTACAGATTGTTCGTTGTAAGAAGAAAATGGATAGATTTTATTTATAAGCTTTTAGGTCTTGACCCGCAAAATGGCAAGACTGCGGAGGAAGCGGAGGAGTATGTATATGACGGTGAATGATTTCCTGCGCGGTATTGTAAAATACAAAGCAATACCCGTGTTTCTTGTCGCGCTGTCCGTGCTGCTCTGTTCCGTTTTCGGAGTTGTGAGCAGGACGGATACGGCCGAGGTGATTATAAAATATCTCGGCGACGACGCCAAGCAGGGGCTTACGCCAAGGGGCGAAACGCTTAATCCCTACGAGATAAACAGCGCAATAGTTGTGCAGAACGCGCTCGACGCTCTCGGCATGACAAGCACAAGCGCCGAATCGATATGCCGCTATATAGATGTGCAGCCTATCGTATCGCTTGCCGAGGAGGAAAAATACGATTCCTGGATAGAAAATTTTGCCGATTATGAGAACAGCGAGGAGGAAAAGGCGTTCCCCGTTTATTATTCGGTAACGTTCAAATCATCGTTCGGACGCGATTACGCAAAAATCATACTTAACGAGATCGTGCGCCAATACAGGATGTATTATTCGGAAAATCATATAAATAACGTTGACGTAACAAACCTCGAGGGCGAAGCTGCGCTCCAGCACGATTATTACGAAACGGCGGATATGCTGCGTACAAAAATAACGGCGTACATCGAATATCTGCGCAAGGTTATATCAAACGGCAAGGATTACCGCTCCGCACATACGGGCTATTCGCTGAGCGATCTTGTGTCGAAATTTACGGAGCTTAACAATACCGAGCTTGCCGTGGCAAACCGCATGATATTAAGCGGCGGAATAAGCAAGGATTTCTCTTATTTTCATAATACGCTTTCAACGCGTATTGTGGAGCAGGAGAACAAGCAGAAGCTGAACTCCGACGAGGCCGCGACCTCAAAGTCGCTTATGGAGCTTTACGCGCAGAAGAACAGCGAATATTTGTGGGACTATAACGACAGCGATGAGGAGGGCAATGCAAGCAACCAGCATTTCCAGGTAGACAACGACGTTGAAAGAAATACGTCGTACGATACGGCGGCGTCAATATACGACCAGCTTGCGCTCGATTACGTCGATTACCGCACTCAGAGCGAGAACGCGGTAATACAGAAGGAGCTTTACGAAACGGTTGAGAAGGCCTTTGAAAATCCGACGGCTGATGACGTGGACGTAAAGGAGGTCGAATCGCTGCTTCAGTCGGCATGCGATAAGTTTAACCAACTTTATCAGCAGACAAAGACGACGCTTGACGACTACAATTCATGGCAGGCAGGTCAGAATATAGTATGTGTATCGGATATTATTGTTTACGATGCGTCAAACCCGATGTTCTATTACGTTGTAAGCATCGCCCTGGCCGTATTTGTCGGACTGGGGCTGTCAATTCTTATCGAGCTGCTTGAGGTCACCAAGTCGGCAAAAGAGGAGAAAAGGAAAAATGGAACGCCGGCTTCTGCTTAAGGGCTATTTTGACAGCAATTTCGGCGACGATATGATGATAAGGCTTATTGCCGAAAAACTTGCGGGCTTTGAATTGTGCGTTGAGGAAAACGCGTTTACAAAAACGCTTATCGAAAGCGTTGCCAATATAACGGCGGCGCGCGCGGAGGATAAAGATCTCCCCGTGCTTGTTGTAACGGGCTGCGGCTTTATGGTCAATACAGCAGCGGCGCTGAAGCATGAGCTTAAATTTTTCCTCAGCGGAAGGCGTTACGGCGATTATTGCCTTGGCTGCAATATAGAACCGTTTAAATTTAAGCTCGGCGAATATTTAATAAGGAAAAAGCTCGGTAAATTTAAGCTGATAGTGTGCCGCGATAAAAAAAGCTTCGAATGGCTTTCAAAAAGCTGTCCCGATACTGAGCTGCACTGCCTTCCCGATATTCTCTTCGGAATAAGCGGCGAGATGCTCCCGGAAACTCAAAACGGAACGCGGCTCGGCATTTCGCTTATGCGCCGCGCCGGCGACGATGATGCGTGCGCGTATTATAGAAGCATGGCGGCCGCTGCCGATCACTGGATCGAACATACGGGAAACGGCGTAACGCTTATGGCGCTCGATACGGGCGGCGAAAACGATGTGCTTGCCTGCCGCGCCGTTAAACGGCTTATGCGGCACGGCGAAAATGTTAAGCTTGCCGCTCACGGCAGCGGAAATGAAATAACGGACGCCGCTTCGGAATGCCGCAAAATTATCGCTGCAAGGTTCCATGCCTGCGTGCTTGCGATACGTATGGGTATTGACGTATATCCCGTAATATACAGGCGGAAAATGAGCGAAATGATACGCGATGTCCGTTATCCGGTTAAGGGCTGCATGATAGATAATATAGATATATCGGATATAAAAAGGTTTCTTACCGCAAAAAAGCTTGATTTTAAGCTTGATCCGCAGATTATATCGGAGGCCGCGCGGTATGCGGAGCTTTTTAAGAACGCATACGTTGGGCGGCCGGACAAATAAACTGTAATATATTTCATAAAAGGTGGTGATGCCGTTGACAAAAAAATGGCTGATGTTTGGTTTAAAGGCATATTAAGGAGGGTATAAAATATACGGAAGCCCCGATACGCGGATAAAACGCGCGGAATGGCCGCTCAAAAGGCGGAGCATATACGTCGTTTGAATTCATGACGGGGGATTGGCATCATAGGGGAAATCAAACAAAGGCCGGGAATACGGCGCCGCGGTAATAACTGCGCTGCCGGGAGGGTTCTGCTCCGGTTCGGCGTATACGCGGCAAAAACAAAGCGGGACCGATGTGTTCACGGTATACTGTTTGCCAAAAGCAATTAAGTATATAAATTTCAGAACAAAGAAAGGAAGATGTGATAAGTATGAAAACAAAAAGGTTTTTAGGTTTATTCACAGCGATGGTAATGTTAATGTCCTCGTTTGCGGCTTTAAATGTATCGGCTGCCGATTATGATGACCTTATGTCATATGTTGTAAATGTTGATTTTTACATCCAGAGACGAGGCGCGCAGATGGATGAGAACGGTCAGGTAACGTCAAGACCGTCGTCACTGTTCACTGAAAAGGTATTCAACAGTACGCTTGGAGATTTTCAGACGGTGGGTACCGAAATTGTTTATGACGGCGAAAATGTAACATCTGATGACGTTATAGCTAACGTATACCCGAAGCCGAGCGACGAAGCTGTATTTGCAGAGGTTTCGAAGCAGTACGGCGGAACTGGTAATCTTTATTCAAGCAACGGCGAGCTGATAGACTGGGCTGATTTCACAACGGACCGCTATGAAATGCGCTGGTACGTTATGAAGCTGGAGGACGTAAACAGCAGCTTGCCGGAATTCAGCGGCGTATGGCACGTTGACGGCGTTATAGTTGACAAGGAAACGGATGAGCCTATCGAAATAGTTACTCCGTCAGATCCGACGCCCGAACCTGTTGAACCCACTCCCGGGCCTGTAGACCCGACGCCGGAGCCTGTTGAGTCACCGGAACCCGTTGAGCCCACGCCGGAGCCCGTAGAGCCGGCGCTGCCCGAATATTCGAGCAGATTTGCGTATATCTACGGCTACAGCGATACAACGATGGGCGCTGAGGGTACGCTTTTAAGAGGCGAAATTTCGGCGATGCTTCACCGTCTTGTAAAGCAGAACGACCCGTCGCTCGGCGGATTTGTATATAACGAATCGGCAGAGCCGGTGTTTGCCGACATAGCGGGACAGTGGTTCAGAAGCGGTATCGAGTTTATGAATTCGAAGTCGGCGTTTGAAGCCGCTGCCGGTGAAAACGTATACCCGAATCAGGCGGTAACGCGCGGCGAAGCGTTTAAGCTTATTTCGCTCGGACTTTCGTTCACGGAAAATGCCGATATGGCATATGACGATTATGCGGCGCTGCTTTATAACGCAGGCTATGTTGAAGGCGATGAAAACGGCAATCTTAATATTGACAGCAATATAACAAGAGCCGAATTTTGCACGATCTACAACAGGATAATAGGCCGCGACGGCGCGGGCCTTGTTACGGCCGACGGTGCCGAGGTGACGGCTGAAACATACGGCTTCAAAGATATGACAGACCCGGAAATCTGGTATTACGATACCATGATTAAGGCTACAAGCTCATACGATGAGGACGGCTATGTTGACCTTGAGCTGAGAGAGGACAGAAACGCCCTCGATGATTACAACGGCTGATAAGATTTGGTGTAAAGATAAAAACAGATATTTGATATGCGGCACGGCAAAAAGCCGTGCCGCAGTCGGATAATTATTTTTAATGCGGAAGAAGGAGAAAATGCGGACTACACTGAGCGTACTTATACCGGTATACAACACAGGCGAATATTTACGGTCATGCCTTGACAGTATAATCTCTCAGACGTATAAGGATTTTGAGATAGTTATCGTTGACGACGGCTCAACCGACGGCGGCGCGGCTATCTGCGATGAGTATGATAAAAAATACGGATTTGTAAAGGTAATACATAATAATCACAGCGGTGTTATGGAAACGCGTAAGACGGCGCTTGCAAATTCCTCCGGGGAGTATATATCGTTTGTTGACAGCGACGACTATCTGGACAGCGATATGTATGAGTTTCTTATGGGCAGGATACTGAAATACGATGCCGATATGGCAGTGTGCGGAATACTTACCGAGCATAGGGACAGGACAGAGAAATCGGTGAACGGTTACGGAAACGCGCTTTACACAAAGGAGCGGCTGCTTGCCGAGGTGTATCCCACAATGCTTTTTGACGTGTCGACCGCGCATCACGGAACGCCGCCGAGCTTCTGCAATAAGATAATAAGGCGCAGGCTGATCGAGAATGCTCTTATGAACGCCGACGGCAGTATCGAATTCGGCGAGGACGCCATATGCACGTACCCGTGCCTGCTTGACAGCGAAAAAGTGTATTTTGCCGCAGGGAAGTATTTTTATCATTACAGAATGATCAACACATCGATGACGCATACATATGATGAAAAGCTGTTCGATAAGTTTATGCTTGTTCCGCTGATGCTTAAACGTGCTTTTGAGGAACGCGGCTTTGATTACAGCGAACAGCTTGACTGCTACACGGCACGCTATTTGCTCGAATGTATACGAAAAGAACTGCTGCTGAATAGATCGCGTCCGCTTTCGGCGCGCATAAAGAAGATAAAGAAATATCTTGACGAACCGCGGATAAAAAATGCGTTTGACGCAATATGCCGCTATAAATTCGATTTTGCGCTTGATTTGAAGCTGCGTCTTGCACGAAGGGGGAATATCCTTTTGCTGTATCTGGTGTATAAGACGAAGCGCTCCGTCACGCGCTCCGGGGCGGTTGATAAAGATGAAGGCTGAAACGTTAAGCAGGAGCACGGCGGCAAAACGGAATATTGTTATTGCCGTGCTGTACCAGGTGACGGCCGCGGTATGTGGTCTTATTTTGCCGCGGTATATGCTCACGGCGTTCGGCTCCGAAGCAAACGGCGTTATACAGTCAATATCGCAGCTTTTAAATTACGCGACGCTTTTCGGCTTCGGCATAGGCGGAATGATAACGGCGTCATTTTACAAGCCGCTTGCGTTCGGTGACGAAAAGGCGGTTTCGGATATATACAATAACGCAAAAAACTTTTTCGGAAGGCTTTCGTATGTGTTTGCGGCGTTTGTTGTTGTCATATGCCTTATATCAAAGCTTGTTATCCGCACGGACTTTGATTTTGCGTATGTTGCGGCGCTGGCGCTCATACTCGGCATGGGACAGTATCTGAGCAGCTACGTTGCCCTTGCGCCCTCGCTGCTTTTAAAGGCCGACCAGAAATTGTATGTATTCCAGTCGGTGCAGATTATAACGCATATATTAAACACAATAGTCTGTGTGCTGATAATAAAGCTCGGGAGCGGCATACATCTTGTAAAGCTTGCAAGCGCGGCGGTATATTTGCTGCACCCGGTTGTTTTTTACCTT
>DVLU01000080.1 GCA_018715365.1 Candidatus Ornithomonoglobus intestinigallinarum
AGTTTTTAATCTGATATATATCTGTACATCATCGACACTGCCTCGGCTCTCGTAACGTGGCGCTGCGGCTCGAAATTGCCGCCGCTGCCGTTTACGATACCAAGCCCCTGCGCAATTGCGCAGCTTCCGAAACATTCGGGAGAAATTTCATCCTCATCATCGAAATGAACGAGGAATATATCCTTTAATTCCGCTATCTTTGTAAAGCCCGCGTACTTTATCATAGCCGTTACGGCCTTTTCTCGCGTTACGGGCAGCGCAAGGTCGGCTTCGCTTTCAATGCCGAGCGTTTCCTCAAGCGGCACGGAATCCGAACCCAAAGCCATCATCGTCTGACGGGCAAGCTCGATGAAATCCTCTGCCGTTATGTATTCGTCCGGCTTAAACAATCCGTCTTTTGAACCGACGGTATAGCCGAAGTTCTTGAATTGGTTTATCATATCGGCCGCCCAGTGGCCTTCAATATCCTCATACTGCGACGTAAGACGGAAATCGGATACCGGCTCGTTGTCCCATTCGTTTACGACAACGTTATTTACGGCGTCAACGCATACGCCGTTCAAGTCTATCGTATACGCCTTTTTGTATACGCCGTCCGATTTAACAAACACGCGTATCGGGCTGTATGAGGAATTTATAAGCGTTTTATATGCTTCGTCAGCCGAAACGGCGCCCGACGGGTCGGGGAACTCGGTGTCCGGTTCCGTTTCCGAAATACTCATATACGATACTTTATTGTTGTTTGCGTTAAATTCTATATTTGCGGACGAACCCATATACGGTATGCCGTTCACAAGAAGCCTGTACGTTTCGTTAATGTACGTGCTGCCGCGGCGTTCGCCGGATCTGTCGTCAAGCGCGTAATTTTCAAAGCCGTCGGCGTATTTTTCGAGTATCGCCTGTCCCGAAGGCGCCTCCTCAAGCTCCTCGTCCGTAAGAGCTTCCGTTTCGCCGTTGTACGGAGCGTATGAATACATATTAAACATTGTAATCAGCCCCGTTTCGGCGTTTGCCGAAACATTGCAGGTCTTTCGTTCATCGCCCTCGGCGTCGTTTGCGATATTAAGCGATATGTAGTATTTGCCCGTTTCGGTATTTTTGTATATTCTCTCCGAGCGGACCGTCATGTCGCTTGTAACGTCAAATTCGGGCGCGTTTATAAGCTCCTCCATTATTTCTTCGGACGTCATAAGCGTATTGAGCTTTGTGATTTCGGCAAGCTCCTCCTCGGAAAGCTCCGCCCTGTGCGAGCTGTCCTCCGCGGTGCTGTTTGACGTTGTGCCGCCTCCCGCTTCGGGAACGCCGGCCGGATAAATGACGCTGCTGTCCTCCGTTATTTCCTCTCCGGTTGCGGGATCCATAAACGGCGTGTCCTTTAAAACAAACCTGAGCACCGGCGTTTTTGTTGTTTTGCCTGTTATTTCGTCATACTTGTATAACAGGTCGTATTGCAGCCTGCCGCCCGAAAGCGCTTTATAGCTTTCGTTTATGTCAACGCTGTCCGGCGTGTTTTCGCCGAAAACGGCGTCGTAGTCATGATTGCTGTTCATTGACGTAAGCTCGTAGCCGTCGTCCGTTTTTCTGTAGCGTACGTTTATCGTGTTTCCCCAAACGGTGTAAAGGTACTTGCTGCCCGTTTCCGAAACGTCGCCGCCTTCGGGCGCAACGAAACGTTTATAAACTGCGCTGCCGCTGCCGTCGGGATTTATAACGGGATCGCCCGTTACAAGATATGTGTCGTAATCGTTGGCAAAGCATTCGGGAAGCATTTTCCGCAGCTCATTTTGGTTTATTTCCGTCAGCGCGTCGCCCGATGAATCACTTACTAGTTTAATATCGCTTTCGTAATCGTCGTATTTGCTGTACGAAAGGATATGGCCGTCGCCGTCTGCCATGACGCTTATTTCACCGTAGGCTGTGTCGGAATCGATATACCATATGAGCCTGTACGTCATGTTCCCATCGGAATCGCTTGATGAGCTTATGCTGAATTGGCTGAATTCCGCCGGAATATCAAGCTTGCCCTTGACAATCGATGTGATTTCCTCCGAGCTCAGCGCCGCGCCGTCCGTTACAGTGATTTCCGCTGCTTCGTCCGCGCCCTCCGCAAACGATGGCGCCGCACAGCCCAAAAGCAGCGTCAGCGCAGCCGCCAAAGCCGTGATCTTTTGCTTTTTGTTTCTTTTGCTTTTCATTTTTTTTCGCTCCTTTCCCATACATAACAAGTTTTTATTTTTAATACGGCTGGAATGAGTTCATAACATTCCCGATCTTATCATCGGCGCCGTCGGGGTACGAAATAATAAACGTTATCATGTCGCTGCCGTTTTTGCGGACGCAGTAGAGAATATCTCCCTGTCCCGTTTTTATCTGCATTGCCGTATACTGCACTCCGGCAATTGTCGCATAAAACGGAGTTCTGTTTATTTCGGCATTTACGGCGTTTTCGTAATTTGCCGCAACGTTTGAAAGATATGTTATTTCGTCGTAGTCGCCCTTGTCACCGTCAACGCTCACTATAACCTGCATATTTTCGTCCGTGTTTGCAACGCTCATTTCGTATTTCATGGAACGCTGACCTTCGTTTGCGTCGTTTGCAAGCTGCTCGTTAAGGTGCGCAATATCGTCCGGGGTATACACCATCGAATAGCCGTCGGGGACGGTAAAGCGCACGCCTATGTACGCGCTCTCATATGTCGTATCGGTAAGCGTTCCGGGGGCGTATTCCGCCGGCGCGCTTTCGCCGGACGCTTCGTTTGCATTGCTTTCGCCCTCAACCCAAACGTCTGTCGGACCGTCCGCTCCGCCTATAACGGCGTTGCCGCTCTCATCTGTCGGCGACGGCGACGCACCGCCCGCTTCCGACTGTGCCTTTGCCTGCTCAAGCAGCTCCGACTGTTCCTCGGAATTGCTTGCTTCTCTTAACGCCGATTTCTTCTCCTCCTGCTTGCATGACGAAACGGACACGCACATGGCCGCCGTCAGCGCAATAAGTAATATTTTTTTGTAAAATCCGTTCTTGTCCATCGGTATCACCAGCTCCCGTAGGGTATAATTTTATATTATAATTATACTATAATTTTCGAGTAATGTCAATTAAAATTTTCGAGTAATGTCAATTAAATTGTTAAAGAGAAACAAAAAAAGACGAAATAAAAAAAGGGACTGCACAAAGCGTGGCACGGGGCTGCGCCAAAAGCGCCGGCCCCGCCGTATCCGTTAATTTTTGTGCTTTCCCTGTCCGCCGTGATGACCGCCGCCGCGGCCCTGACCTTGCTTTGAGCCGGAACCGCTGCCGTTCCCGGAGATGCTTTCCGAAGTTTGCCCGGCCCCCTGACCTTGATGCGCGCCGTTTCCGGAGTTTTGCCCGCGGCCGCTGTGACTGCCGCAGCCGTACTGCGGTTCTTCGCCGGTGTGAGCGCATATCCTGTTTCGTATATCGCGCGCCGTCATTCCGGCAACGTCCTCGGGAGTAAGCTCCGGCTCGTATTTTTTAAGCTCAAGATACGCGGCGTAGCGTCCGAGTGTCATGCCGTTTGATGCCGCGTCCTCCGCTGTCTGCGCGTCGGCGCCGTAGCAGTAGAGCTCACCGCCGTGACGGCAGCCCTCAACGGCCGTTACCATTTCGTTTGTTTTTGCTTCGCTGCCGCCCGAAACGGCAACGTCCGCGTCCTCGTCCGCGCCGCCCTCGGCGAGCACCGCGCTTACGGCGGCGGCGTAATTCATGTGCATAACGTCCGCTGCGCCGTCGCTTTCAACGGAAACGACCCTGTCGAAGCGGTTTACGCCGAGCTCCGTTGAATAGCCGTTGTCGATGCTCACGGCATAGACCGGTGTGAAATATATATAGCCGCCCGCCGCCGTGCATACAACGGCCGCGCAGCACGCGGCAGCGGCCGCGCGGAGCGCATAAAAGGCGCGCCGCTTTGACGATATTCCGTAAACGGCATTTTTTGTTTTCATAATAAGCTCGTTTTCGGCACGGATGCCGTCAAAAGCAGTATGTATTTTATTCAAAATCATCACCCAGCCTTTCTCTCAGAAGTCCGCGCGCACGGGCGAGGTTTGTGTATATTGTGTTCACGTTTTTTCGGAGCAGCTTAGCAATTTCCGCCGCGGAATAGCCCTCGTAATAATGAAGATATACAACGTCCTTGTATTTTTTCGGAAGAGATAATACGGCGTCGAGCACATCGCTCGTTTCGGCGTCCGCATTTTCCGCTTGAAGCTCCAGAATGTCGTCTATGGGCACCGACTTTCTGAAAAGGCTTTTCAAAAAATCCTTGCATTCGTTTATTGTAACGCGTATTATCCATGCTTTTTCGTGCTCGGGTGAGGAAAACGGAGCGGAATGAAGAAGATATTTTATAAACACGTTTTGAAAAATATCCTCGGTATCGTCATAGCTTTTAAGATATACCGTGCAAAGCCTGCGCACGGTGTCGGCATACATATCTATAGCCCTGTCAACCTCCTTGCCGCTCCGCATATTTCAGCACCCCCAAGTCCCGGAATTTATCTTCGGCATCCACCGCCGTGATGACCGCCGCCGCGGCAGCCGGCGCCGGTTCCGTAATTATCGCATACGCCGTCGCCGTCAGCGTCGATGTAGTACCTGCCGTGACCGTCGCAGCCGGTGTTTCCGCAGTAATCGCATATGCCGTCGCCGTTTGCGTCGATATAGTTTATGCCGCGTCCTCCGCCGCAGTGCGCCGATGCGTATACGGCCGTTCCCGCTATCATTGCCGCCGCAGCCGTAATTGCCAAAATCTTTTTCATGATGATTGCCTCCTTCTGTTTGTTTTCGGCCCTTTAAGAGCCCTTTCACTTATAATACGAATAAAAAGGCAAAATCCTTTCATGTTTTTTGAAAAAATATTTAAAAAACATATCGCGCCGACGCATAAAAGCGGCGGCGCGATATATTCTATTTACTTCATTTCATTCTTTTTCTTCATCATTGCGCGGACCTTAAGCGGCAGGCCGAAAAGGTTTATAAAGCCTGCGCTGTCCTTATGGCTGTAAAGCTCGTGGCTGTCGCCGAACGATGCGATGTCCTCGTTGTAGAGCGAATACGGCGATTTTGCGCCGGCTGCCGAGATAGAGCCCTTGTAGAGCTTGAGCCTTACTTCGCCCGTAACCGTTTCGTCCATAACGTCAAACATTGCCGACATCGATTCCCTTAACGGAGTAAACCACTTTCCGTCGTAAACAAGCTCCGCGAATTTTATTGCCGACTGACGCTTAAACGCCTGCGTGTCGCGGTCAAGGCAGAGATATTCGAGCTCTCTTATTGCGGCGTAAAGGATTGTGCCGCCCGGAGTTTCGTATACGCCTCTCGACTTCATGCCAACAAGCCTGTCCTCAACTATATCCGTGATGCCCACGCCGTATTGACCGCCGATTTCGTTCAGCTTCTCAACGAGCGGTCTGGGGCCGAGCTTTTCGCCGTCAACCGATACGGGAACGCCCTTTTCAAAGCCGATTGTAACGTATCTCGGCTCATCGGGAGCCTTCTCGGGCGGAACGGTGAGCTTTAAGAGTGAATCGAGCTGCGGCTCGTTTGCGGGATCTTCAAGGTCCATGCCCTCATGGCTTATATGCCATATGTTTCTGTCGCGCGAATACAGGTCTTTCTTTGTTACGGGGACTTCAATGTTGTGAGCGGCCGCATAATCAACGGCGTCCTCGCGCGATTTAATATCCCATATTCTCCAGGGAGCTATAATTTTAAGCGTCGGGTCGAGCGCTTTTATCGTAAGCTCAAAACGAACCTGGTCGTTGCCCTTGCCCGTTGCACCGTGGCATATTGCAACGGCTCCTTCTTTGTGCGCTATCTCAACAAGACGCTTTGCGATTATCGGTCTTGCGTGAGAGGTGCCGAGGAGATATTTGTCCTCGTATACGGCGCCCGCTTTCAGCGTGGGGAATATATAGTCCTTTACGTATTCGTCCCTCAGGTCCTCTATATAAAGCTTAAGAGCGCCGGATTTCTTTGCTCTTTCCTCAAGGCCTTCCGTTTCCTTTCCCTGGCCGACGTCGCCGCATACGGCGATAACATCGTAATCATAGTTTTCCTTGAGCCAAGGGATTATTATTGATGTGTCAAGCCCGCCGCTGTAGGCGAGAACGACTTTTTCCTTTGCCATGGTAAAAAACCTCCTGCTATATAAATAGTTTTTAATATTATACAACATATTGTTATAATATTCAATAGTAAAAGTGGATAAATTTAAGACGGCGGCGGGGAAATTTTATTGATTATGATGGTTGGCAGGGGGAGAAATATGTGGTATAATATATTTATTATATTCGGTGGACTGCCGCCCCCCAAGCCCCCGGTTATATTTGGTGGGCCATCACCCCTCAAGACCCCCCGCTCGCTTTCTCCCGCGGGGAAATGAAAATTTAAAGGAAGAAGCAATGGTTATAATAGGAATAGACCCCGGGTACGCAATAGTCGGAATAGGCGTTGTGGAATACAGGGGGAACAAATTCAGAACGCTCGAATACAGCGCAATAACAACGCCGGCGGGGATGCCGACCGTTGAACGCCTGAAAAAAATATACACGGAAATGACGAGCTATCTCATAAAATACGATCCCGACGCCGTCGCGATAGAGGAGCTGTTTTTCAATTCAAATCAGAAAACGGCAATAAACGTTGCGCAGGCGAGGGGCGTGCTGCTTGTTGCCGCCGCAAACGCGAACGTGCCGATATGCGAATACACGCCGCTTCAGGTTAAGCAGGCCGTCACCGGCTACGGGCGCGCCGACAAAAAGCAGATACAGCAGATGGTTAAAATGCTGCTCGGGCTCAACGCAATACCGAAGCCCGACGACGCCGCCGATGCGCTCGCGATAGCAATATGCCATGCGCATTCGCGGAAAATGAACAATATGCTCGGAGTGAACGGTGTAAGATAAAAGGGGGAGAGGAGCTTATGAAAAAAGTACGCGACGCGATGTTTGAATTCTGCCATATACTCGAAATAGCAATATCGGTTATAATAGGCATAGCCGCAGTAATACTGTGCGTAAGGCTGTTTTGGCAGATGATAAATTCAACGGTGTTCGGCAGCGGCGACGAGGTTTTGACGGAGGTGCTCGACGGCGCAATGACGCTTGCCATAGGCGTGGAGCTTATAAAAATGCTATGTAAGCATACATCGGAAACGATAGTTGAGGTGCTCATGTTTGCAATTGCAAAGCAGCTTGTTGTTATGCACACAACGCCGCTCGAAAACCTGCTGACCGTGGCAACGATAGCCGGGCTCTTTGCGATACGCAAATTCCTGTTCAGGAAAGAGGATAAAATATCAGGCAAGGGCTGGCGCAGGAAAAATAAAAAGACAGTTAAGGAAGAGGTAATCGTGAATGAAAACGTATGAAGGCTTTAAATACATAGACGGCGGCGTCTGCGCCGCGGCCGGGTTCAGGGCAAACGGCTTAAACTGCGGCTTAAACGAAAATAAAAACAAAAACGACCTGTGCCTTTTTGCAAGCGACGTGCTCTGCAATGCGGCGGGAGTATATACGCAGAATAAAGTAAAGGGCGCGCCCGTAACCGTAACAAAAGCGAAGCTCGAAGCCTCCGGCGGCAGAGCGCAGGCCGTTATCGCAAATTCCAAAAACGCAAACACCTGCAACGCCGACGGCGAAGAAAAGGCAAACAAAATGTGCGCTCTTGCGGCGCGCGAAACGGGCATCGACGAAAAATACGTGCTTGTGGCATCAACCGGCGTTATCGGCCAGCCGCTGCCCATAGAGCCCGTGGAAAACAGCATCGCGGCGCTTGCTGCCGGGCTGTCGTATGACGGCAACGAAAAGGCCGCGGCGGCAATAATGACGACCGACACCGTAAAAAAAGAATGTGCCGTTGAATTTGAACTGGACGGTAAAACGTGCCGCCTCGGCGGCATGGCAAAGGGAAGCGGCATGATACATCCCAACATGGCGACAACGCTTAATTTTATAACAACAGACGCCGCCGTGAGCGCGGAAATGCTTCAAAAAGCGCTTTCGGATATTACAAAAATAACGTATAACTGCCTGAGCATAGACGGCGACACATCAACAAACGATATGGTCCTCCTCATGGCAAACGGCATCGCGGGAAACAGCGAAATAACAAAAGAAAACGATGCCTGTAAAATATTTAAGCAGGCGCTTTATATCGTCATGAGCGAAATGACAAAAATGCTCGCAAAGGACGGCGAGGGCGCAACAAAGCTTATAGAATGCACCTGCTCCTCCGCCCCCGACACCGATACCGCAATAACCGTCGCAAAAAGCGTTATCCGTTCGCCGCTCTTTAAATGCGCCGTGTTCGGCGAAGACGCAAACTGGGGAAGAATCCTCTGCGCCGTCGGCTATGCCGACGCCGACTTTGACATAAACTGCGTTGACGTTGATATAGCTTCGCGCGCCGGGACAATCACCGTTTGCCGCGGCGGCTCGGGCGTCGCGTTCTCCGAGGAGGAAGCCGCAAAAATATTAAAAGAGGACGAAATATTCGTAAATATAGAACTCAACCTTGGCAGCGCCTCGGCAAAGGCGTGGGGCTGTGATTTGACATATGAATATGTAAAGATAAACGGCGACTACAGAAGCTAGGCGCGCAAAATAAGCGTCGCATCTCACCGCCCTCGGGAACTCGGAGTATGCATATACGCCGTCGTCCCTTCGAGCGGCAATCTGCTCGCTTCTTTTGCGCGCCGCGGATTAAGAAATAAGCGCCGCATCTCACCGCCCTCAATAAAAAATAAAACGATAAGGACCAAAAAGCATGAAAACAACCGCACACACAAAGCAGCTCGGCATAATAGGCGATCCTGTGGATCACAGCTTTTCGCCCGTTATGCACAATTTCATTTCCGAAATCACCGGGAACGACTACATTTATTCGGCGTGGCGCGTAACTGACGTTGAGCACGCGGTAAAAGGAATACGCGCTCTCGGAATACGCGGAGTGAACGTTACCGCGCCGCACAAAAAGGCGGTTATTCCGTACCTTGACGAGGTGGACGAAAGAGCGAAGCTTCTGGGCTCGGTAAACACCATAGTAAATACGGACGGACATCTCAAGGGCTACAACACCGACGCCGACGGATTTTACACATCGCTTGAAAAAAGCAATATCGAAATAGCGGGAAAGCATATCTTAATAATAGGGGCCGGCGGCGTTACGGAGCCTGTTCTGATACGCTTTTCGTACGAGAAGCCCGCGTCCGTCACCGTCATAAACCGCACGCGTCAAAAGGCCGAAGCGCTCGGCGAACGCGTTTTTGAAAAAACGGGCATGAAAATAAACACAAAGCTTTGCAGGGAGGCTTTTGACGTTATAATAAACACCACGTCGGCCGGCATGGAGCCGCAGCTTGACGCGCTGCCCACAGACGCGATAGACGGCGTTGACGTAAGGGATTTCCTTAATGAGCGCACGGCGGCGGCGGATGTGATATACAACCCCGATGAAACGCTTTTCCTGAAGGAAGCAAAAAAGCGCGGCGCAAAAACGCTCAACGGTCTCGGGATGCTTATATATCAAGGTATTATAGCGTATGAGCTGTTTACGGGGGCAAAGCTTGACGACGGAATATACGGCCGCATAAAATCGGAAGTATTCATGCGGTAAACGGAGGGCGCGTTTATGAATATAGTTTTAACGGGCTTTATGGCAACGGGCAAAACAAAAATCGGAAAAAGCCTGGCGGAGCTTTCGGGCTTTTCGCTTGTTGATACGGACGCGCTTGTTGAGGCGGCGGCCGGTATGACGATAAACGAAATATTTTCCGAATACGGAGAGGAACGCTTCAGGGAGCTTGAAACGGAGGCGTCAAAAAAAGCCGCGGAGCTTGACAGAGCCGTCATATCAACGGGCGGCGGGACTGTATTGAAAAAAGAAAATATCGACGCATTAAGGAAAAACGGCGTTATAGTAAATCTTGCGCCCGGTTTTGAAGTGATAAGGGCGCGCGCTGCGGCGGCGGCTTCAACGCGTCCGCTCATGAACGGCCAAAGCATGGACGATATAGAAAAACGCTTTAACGAAAGAAAGCCGTTTTACGATAACTGCGATATAAAAATAAAAGTAACAAACGAAAAAACGCCTTCGGAGCATGCGGAGGAAATTTTAGAAGCCGTAAACGAATTTTTGAAAAATAATAAGAGATAAATTTTGAAAGGAAGTATTGTGATGAGAATAGGATTTATAGGCAACGGCAATATGGGAACGGCGATAATGGGCGGAATAATATCAAAAGGCGTGGCGGAGCCGGGCGACATTGTCGTTTCGGACATAAACGTTGACGGCTTAAGGGAGTCGCACGAAAAATACGGCGTCGGCACCGCTACGGA
Source organism: Candidatus Ornithomonoglobus intestinigallinarum (assembly GCA_018715365.1). Classification (GTDB taxonomy): domain Bacteria; phylum Bacillota; class Clostridia; order UBA1381; family UBA1381; genus Ornithomonoglobus_A; species Ornithomonoglobus_A intestinigallinarum. Next base: position 10,360 of record DVLU01000080.1, read on the forward strand.
CAACAAAACAGCTGCTGCGGCGGATATTGTTTTTCTTGCCGTAAAGCCGAACGTTGTGTATAAGGTTATAGACGGCATAAAGGACGCCGTAAACGAAAATACGCTCATAGTTTCGATAGCTGCCGGCCAGAGCATATCAAGGCTTGAGGAGGCTTTCGGCAAAAAGATAAAGCTTGTCCGCGTTATGCCGAATACTCCGGCGCTCGTGGGAGAGGCGATGTCGGGCATAGCCGTAAACGAAAACGTTACGGAGAGCGAAAAGGAAACGGTATTAAAGATATTCAACAGTCTCGGAAGGGGCGAAATAATAGAGGAATACATGATGGACGCCGTAACGGCCGTCAGCGGTTCGTCGCCGGCATACGTATTTATGTTTATAGAAGCGATGGCTGACGCCGCCGTAAGGTGCGGGCTCCCGAGAGCGAAGGCGTACACGTTTGCGGCACAGGCGGTTTTGGGCAGCGCAAAAATGGTGCTCGAAACGGGAAAGCACCCGGGCGAATTGAAAGACATGGTCTGCTCGCCGGCGGGAACAACGATAGACGCCGTCGCCGTCCTTGAGGAGGAGGGCTTCAGAAGCGCCGTTATGAAAGCAATGCAGGCGTGCGCCGAAAAATCAAAGTCGATGTGATTCCGTGTTGACAAAGAATAGTATGTGTGATAAAATTGCATAAAGCTTTTCGGAAAAGGCGAAATGCAGCGATATGAAGATATAGAGGTAAAAAATATCAATGAAATTTCTCAATGATTTTGCAATAGCGCTCGTGCACCCGTCAAGATACGGGGAGCTTGTTAAAAACACGGCCGGGCGCGTTGCCGTTTTTGCGGCGGTGATTGTGCTTTTGTCGTCGGTAACGCTCGTAACGGGCGCTGTTACGGCATATAACATACTCGGACGGTATTTTGAAGAAAACGTGCCCGAATTTGAATTTAAAAATCAAACGCTTACGTCGGACGATACGTTCGACCTCGATTTTGCCGGTGTGAAAATAGTGCTCGACACAACGCGCCAGGTGAGCGGGGACGAGCTTGAGGATGCTTCGCAGGGCGCGCTTTTCGACGGCGACAGCATGATAGTAAAAACGGGCGGCAGGGTTGTCGAAGCCCGGTATACGGAGCTTGCGGCGCCCGAAACGCAGTTTACAAAAGCGTCGCTTTATGCTTACAGCGGCATGGTAAAGCTCGGCATAGCGCTGTCCGTTGTGTTTTCGATAATACTTTCGGCGGGCGGGCTGCTTTTGGGAGCGCTCATAATAGCATGGCTGTCGTCGCTTTTGACGTTCAGGCTGCCGCGCAAAAATGCGGGGCTGACGTTCGGGCAGGTGTATAAGCTTGCGGTGTATTCGCGCGGGCTGCCGCTGATACTGTCTATTGTGACCTCCATGATAATAGGAAAGATACCGTTTATAATAAGCGCCGTAATCTCAATAATGATCCTCAATACCGCGTTGTTTAAAATTTCGATGAACGGCCGGCAGGACGGCGGAGTGTGAAAATGAACAAGCATGCGCATCTTCAGCAGTTTCTTACGAAGCTGCCCGATTTTGTTTACGATTATATAGAAACGGCGTATACGGGCGACAGCGTGAATACGCAGATAGGCTACAGCATAGATATAAAAATATTTCTTGAATATCTGCAAAAATTCAAGTTCCGCGAGGTTGAAAGCACGGAGGATTTTACGCCGGCGCATATGGAGCAGGTCACAATACGCGATCTCACGTCGTTTGCGGCGTATCTTCGCGAATACGAAACGGAGAGCGTAACGCCGTCGGGAAAAACGGTGAAGCATATAAGAAAAAACAGCGCCTACGGCATAAACAGAAAGCTTTCGGGAGTGCGGGGGCTGTTTTCGTATCTGTATAAAAACGACCTCATAACAAAAAACGAAACGGATAAGCTCGATTTTAAAAAGCTGCATCAGAAAATGAAAAAGCCGCTCACAACGCAGGAAACGATACGGCTCATAGACGTTATATACAACGGCGAAAATTATTACGAGGGCCGCGACCTTGCGGAATATATGCGCCGCAAGCGGCGCGATATTGCGCTTTTTACGGCATACCTCGGCACGGGCTGCCGTGTGAGTGAGCTTGTGAATATCGATATTGATGACGTTGATTTTGATACGGCGTCGTTTATAGTAACGCGCAAGGGCGGCGAGCAGCAGGAAATATTTATGCCGGTCCAGGTTGAAAACGAAATGTTTAATTATTACGGGGAGCGGAAAAACGCCGAAAACGTAAAGGACCAAAAGGCGTTTTTCATAAGCCGCCTCGGCAGGCGCATGACGGTTGCGGGAGTTGAAAAAATACTTAAAAATTACTGCCGGACGGTGGGGATAACAAATCCCGACAAAACGCGCCCTCATGCGTTAAGACGCACGTTTGCGTGCAATCTGCTTGCCGACGGCGTGGATATTAAAATGGTTGCCGAGCTGATGGGTCACAGAAATATAGACGTTACCCACAGGTATTACGCGCAGTATGCTTCAAAGCGCAGGAAGGAAATCATGCGCAGCTTTGAGCTTGTGGACGGAAAGCGCGACGAATAGATAAAGAAGGGGAATATTTAAATGAGAAAAATACTTGCCGTTTGGGCGGGAAAGCTGCTCACGCTTGCGGGACATATAATCGGAAAAAAATCCTCGTCAAGCCCGGGGGAAATTGCGCTGAGAATTTGCCCCGATCTTGTCAGGGACCTTAACAAATATATAAAAAAGAGCGTTATTGTAACGTGCGGAACAAACGGCAAAACAACAACAAACAATCTGCTCTGCTCCGCGCTTGAAAAGAAGGGCTATAAAGTCCTCTGCAACAGGCTCGGCGCAAATATGCTGAACGGCGTTGCAACGGCGTTTCTGCAGCAGGCCGATATATTCGGCCGATTAAGCGCCGATTATGCGTGCCTTGAGATCGATGAGGCATATACGCGCATAGTTTTTGATTACGTAAAGCCGGACGTTATGGTAATAACAAATCTTTTCCGCGACCAGCTCGACCGCTACGGGGAAATAGATATAACATCAAATATCCTTAAGGAAGCGATAGCGAAGGTGCCGGGGATAAAGCTTGTTTTAAACGGCGACGATCCGCTGTGCGTCCAGTTCGGGCGCGGCCGCAGCGCGGTGTATTACGGCGTTTCGGAAAAAGTCCTGCCGCAGCTTGACGACACAAAGGAAGGGCGCTTTTGCCCGGTGTGCGGAGCGCAGCTTGATTTTAAGTATTATCATTACAGCCAGCTCGGCGATTTTTCATGCCCGTCGTGCGGCTTCAAAAGGCCGAAGATAGATGTTGAGGTGAAAAACGTTTCCTTAAAAACGCCGATGCGCTTTACGATAAACGGTACGCCCATGGAAATAAACTACAAGGGCTTTTACAACATATATAATATAATCGCCGTTTACGGCGCGCTTAAGAGTGCCGGGGAGAGCACCGAAAATTTCGGAGGGCTGCTTTCCGATTACAAGCCGCAGATAGGCAGGATGCAGGAATTTGCGTTTAAAAAGCCGGTGATTTTAAGCCTTTCGAAAAATCCCGCGGGCTTTAACCAGGCGATTGCGACGGTGAATACCGACGAGCGCAAAAAAGACGTTATAATCGCGATAAACGACCTTGCAAACGACGGACGCGACGTTTCGTGGCTATGGGACGTTGATTTTGACAAGGTAAAGGATGAAAAGCTGAATACGCTGACAACAACGGGCATACGCAAATGGGATATAAGCCTGAGATTCAAATACGCCGATATAATGCCCGATTTTATAACGTCGGATATGCGCGAGGCCGTAATAAGGGCGCTTGAAACCGATTCGGAGGCCGTGTATGTGCTTGTGAATTATACGGCGCTGTTTCCGACAGAGAAGGTATTGAACGATTTGCTGAAGGAGAGGAAGGACGGTTAAAATGAAATTAAAAATAATGCACCTTTTTCCCGACCTTTTAAACCTTTACGGAGATAAGGGAAATATAGAATGTATGAGGAAGCGTCTTAACTGGCGCGGCATAGAATGCGAGGTCATACCGTTTACAACGGAGGATAAGACCTTTGATTTGAGCGGCGTAGACATAGTATTTCTCGGCGGTGGCTCGGACAGGGAGCAGAAAATAGTATGCGGAAGTCTGCTTGAGAAAAAAAGCGAGCTTGCGGCGTTTGTCGAAAACGGCGGTTCGCTTGTTGCCGTCTGCGGCGGCTATCAGCTTTTGGGCAAATATTACAAGCTTGAGGATGAAACGATAGAAGGCCTCGGGATACTCGATATTTACACGGAGCAGGGCAAGGGAAGGCTTATAGGAAATATCGTGCTCGAATCCGATATTTTAAAGCAGCCCGATAATTTTATCGTCGGCTTCGAAAATCACGGCGGCAGGACGTATATAAATAACCATACGCCGCTCGGACGCGTCGTTTACGGCAGCGGCAATTCCGATAAGTGCGGCTATGAGGGCGTTGTTTACAAAAACGTTGTGGCAACGTACCTTCACGGGCCGCTGTTCCCGAAAAATCCCGCGCTTTGCGATTACGTCCTGACAAATGCGCTCAATAAAAGGTATATCGGCTTTAAAGGGCTTTCGCCGCTTGACGATAAGCTTGAAAAAACGGCGAACGAATATATAGTGAACAGGTTTAAAAAATAGTGTATAAAAAATCGAAAAATGCAAAACTGCCGGGAATGTTAAATTTTTTTGACAAATATTAAAAGCCGTTGACTAAAAGATTAAAACATGATATTATAAAATACAGTCCCCTTTGACGGGACGCAAATACGGCAGGTGCCGCCTCCATATTCCGGTATGTGCGGCCGATATTTTAAGGAGGAACGCGGCATGAATGCAACGAGCCGAAAACAAGTTTACGATATGCGGAAAAATGCCCGCAGAAAACGACGCCGCCGCTATTTTATACGGCGCGCCGCGGCGCTTGCTTTGGGCATATTGATAATAGTTCTTGTGATAGCGGGAATAAAAAGCTGCGCAACAAACAAGGGCAGCAGCGGGCCGGTTGTGACTGTTTTGCCGGGAGTTGCCGTGCCGCAGTCAACAAAGACGCCTACGTCAAACCCTGTGGGGAATGTCAATGCAGCCGATGTGAACCAGTCGTATTTTGCCGATTCGTGTTTTATCGGTAATTCGATGATAGAAGGCATGGAGCTTTACGAGCTTGTTGACGGCGCGGATTATTTTGCGAAAATAGGCTTGAACGTTACGGACGCGCTGACGGACTCGACGGAAACGGGAATGGTGCCCGTTATAGACGAGCTTAACGGCGGCAGGCAGTACAGAAGAATATTTATAATGTTCGGCGAAAATGAGCTCGCATGGTCAAATATCGATAAATTCAAGAGCGATTATTCCGCGCTTATACAAAAGGCGAAGCAGTATCAGCCGTCGGCGCAGATATATCTGCTGTCCGTAACGCCCGTTTCGGCGGAGGCCGAAGCAAGCGGTCAAAACGGGACAACAAACGAAAATATAATAAAGATGAACGAATACATAAAAGAAATTGCGGAGCAAAATTCCGTTGCGTATGTTGATCTGTACAGCGCGCTTGCCGACGAAAACGGCTATCTGCCCTCAACGGCCGCAACGGACGGCATCCATTTTGACGAGGACTATTACGCAAAAATGCTTGTCTATATTCAAATAAATTACGATTAAATAATT